>CAZJYL010000057.1:0-11542 GCA_964550265.1 uncultured Bacteroidaceae bacterium | reverse complement strand
TTCATAAAGTATTGTGTTATTGATTTTCAATTGCAATTATTTCAGCATGAATAATTGTTTCGCTCAGTTTGTCGCTGGGTTTTTGTTGATATGCTAATGCATTGTTATAGGGAACAAATTTCCATGCAACAATTTTGTTTTCTGTTTTGTCAATAATTTCTGCTATTATAATTCCGTGTTTAATCATCTTGTCAGATAAGGTAATTTTTACGCTTTTATTCAAATTATTCCAAAAAACATAATAAGGATCTATTCGCTGTTTGCCGGGGACTAATTGAAATCCAAATAAGCTAAGCACTTGTTCAACTTTGTTTAATTGTAATGTTGTTTTGCCCTGTTCCAATTCGCGAACAAACCGAATACCTACTCCGGCTTTTATTGCAAGTTCTTCTTGAGTAATACCAAGCTTTTTTCTGTGAAATCGGATAAATGACGAAAGATTATTCATTTTTATTATACCTTAACGGGTACAAATATAATAAAAATATTAGAGAAAGTACCGTTCGGGTATAAAAAATGATAATTTGAATAAAAAAGACCCGTTCGGGTATATTTTGTTTTTATCTAACGGTTTTGTGCTTTGCGTTTGGGCGGGATTCGGGATACAAAGCTTTAAGTTTGCATGCTGTCCACCTTAACACAAAACCGTATGCTAATGGCAGCTTATTATTTTTTTGCGGTTATTTTACTGATATTTACCATTTATTAGTTTTAAAGTCTTTTTGGTTTTCTTGTAATATAATGTGGGTTCGTAATTATTAATGCTTTCCACAATTCCCGTTGCCAACTTTTCTTCAATTTCATATATTCCGTCAGTGTTTAAATCTATGAATGATATTTCGTAAATTTTTTCCGCTTCATCTCCAACTTTAAGAAACATTGTCATTGTGCGGTATTCACTTTCATTGGAATATAGCACCTTCTCGGCATCACCTTTTAATTGATAAATGGTTGTTTTTTCATTAGATTCGCCATTCCACATCCACCCGTTTTTGCAGATAAGCTCCGGTAATTTGTCATTATTCAAATCCATTGTATCAACCTGTTGTTCTAAAACTGCAAATTTCCCTTTATTCCATGTTCCATCGACGCTCTTGTAAAAAAGCATAACAAAATTCTGGTATGCACCGGCAGTTCCTGTTTGTCTCATCATTGGACAAATTACAAGGCATTCTTTTCTGTTAAGACCAGAAAAATTGCCGTGAATGTATTTTATTGGTTCTTCATCATATCTAATAAAGTTTCTTAATTCGTCTTTCTCAAATTTAAAGGCCATTACATTTACCGTTGCCCTGGCAATAAGGTCTATTCCGGGTTGATCCTGAGCAGACACATTTTTTATAAAGAAAAATGCGATTAATCCGATTAAAATAACCTGTCTTTTCATTGTTGTATTTTTATTAAATAATTTACTGTTAACGTTTTGCCACTTTACTTTAGAACGTACTGTGCCAAACAAATCTTCATACGAAGATAATACATTTTTTTGCGAAAACAAGCAATTTTTGTTTTGCGGGGAGGTTGGGGATTGGGTGGGGGAGATATTTAATCATAATTGCAAAAACATATTAGCTAAAGGAAGTCATGAATAAAAATTGCAACGTTGTTAGACGACTTGTTAGCGATACTTTTACTTGCTAAACCAAACTTAGGTTATCAAACAAACATATATAACGCTTGCCGCAAATTTGCAGCGATTGTTTTATTTTTTTTACCGCATAATGTGAAAAAATGTTTAATAAAGTTAATGTTCGTTTTTAGATTATTTTGTATTATAAATGTTTCTAACATCAGTTTGATAATGAGTGTGACTGCTACAATGGCTCATATTAATCTTATAATTTCTTTATTTGTTGTTTTTAATAATGATTCAAGTTTTCCTCCTTCACTTGCGTGGCCAACTGTAAGACTATCAGCAAGTTCAATCATCATTTTGTTTCTAATTTCGGCAGTTTGTTCGGATACTCGTTTTACGGATTTGTCAAAGGGTGTGATTATTAACAGCCTGCCTTGTTCTAATGGTTTTTTAAATTCAGGTTCTATTCTTGTTTTTAATCCTCGTGCTAAGGCTATTATAATGGGTTGATTTCCTTTTAATAAATAATGCAACACATCTTTTTCTATTTGGCTATGAAACCCGCTAATAATGCAATTACCTGCCTCTCGTTGTTCAATTGCCCAATCGTAGCATTTTAATACTACTGAAGCAGGCAGATTGCGACTACATAAAAAAGCTGTTTTGGGCAGCTTTAAAAGGTCGGTATTGCCATGACTTTCTTTTATCATTCTTCGTAGTAATAAGAGTAATCAATGCCTTTCATAAATGTTTCGCGGTCGTTAATTTTGTCTGTTAGAGCTTTTTCAAGAAGGCTCTTCAGAATATTACTTTTTGTGGGACTATGCACCATGGCGTTCATATAGTCGTTTTTACTTATTTTGCTCCAATCCACACATTTTTTTATACGTTTTTTTAAAATCATATCTAACCATATTCGTGTACTTCTTCCGTTGCCTTCCATAAATGGGTGGGCAATATTCATCTCTATATATTTGTCCACTATTTCGCCAAAGTTGTTTTCAGGCATTGTCTCTATTTTATGTAGAGTTTTGTCTAAAAATCTGGCTGTGGCAAACTGAAAACCACCTTTTGAAATGTTTTTCTGACGTATTTGTCCGGCAAAATCATACAAGCCACCAAACAAAAAAGCATGTATTTGCTGTAACCCTTTTGTGGTACCCACTTCAAACTCATTAATCAAATTGCTTTCAAAAAGGGTATAGGCTTTTTTCTTACTTTGTCCGTCAATGCTGGTGTCGCTATAGAGAAACCAATCCAAAAATTTCGTTGCTCGATTGTTTGGGAAATGCTTTGCTAACTCAATTATTCCATTGCTATCCATAGTGTCGGTTAGTCGCCTTTTGCCGTCGGGAGCGAGTAGTTTCAATTGGTTAGTGGTACTAACCAGTTCGTTTTCCCCATTTTTCAACTTGTTTTTCAAATATTTCCAGTAGTTGCGAGTTTTGGTGTAATCGGTTTCTTCATTGAGAATGCCTACAATATCCAATACCGAAAACCACCACTTGGCATTTTTATCATCCCAAACGGCACGCACTTCGCTGTCGTTGAAAAAACGGATTGATATTTTTTGTTGATTACTCATAGTTTTCTGCTGTTTTCATATTCGATAATATTATTTGTTTTTTTAACCGCAAAGGGCGCTAATGGAGTCGTAAAAGCCACAGAGTATTTTTTTGCATACATGACGTAAAATGAATTGTTATCGATTCGTGTTTATTTTATTTTTCAGCTGCTTCAAATTCTTTAAGTGTTTTACCATCCTTATTTTTCCATTCTGTAAGCCCGTTAGCATTACGTCCCATCAAAATAGCTGCTGCTGTTAAAGGGCTGCTAAAAATGTAGTCATCTGTAAATTCTAAGTAACTGTCTTTAGAAACAAGAACCCCTTCGTCTATTAATCTTTGTCTTAGCATAATAAAACTTTGTGTCATTGATTTCACTTCTGTTATAGCAGCTTTTGAACCTTTAAGGACCACGAAACCGTCTGATGTAGGTTCACCTTGCCCATCTGCACCACGAGCTGCTTTAATAGAAAATGTATCGTGCTTTTGCCTTGTTTTGAATTCCCTCTTTTCCTCAAATACTTTATGACCAAGTGTGTTAACTAATAATTTTATGTATTCAATAAATTCTTCCATTTCGGCTCTATCTGATTCCGAAATCGAAGATTGTGTTGGAATGATTGTGTTTTCAAGTTTGTAACGATTTGTCTTTATTGCTATGTCGTAAAGTCTATTTTCTAAATATTTTACATGTGCTTTATTAAGATTTTCATCTTTACTGATAAATACGATAGCTTCGTTCCAAAATTCTTTTGTTGATAAATGCTGTTTTAGTCGTGGTAAAATCGATTCAGCTTCATCAATATAAACTTGGTCTTTACCATTATCATCTTTGCCGAAAAGCAAATAAACCCCAGCGCTTAATAGGTCTTCACGATCATTACTGTCTTTGATATTTAACCTTGGAATTTTATATGCTTTGCCCGACCAATTAGATAGTTCACAAGCCATACGCCCGTTTGGATCCCCGTCAATCAAAAATATTTTTATTGTTTTTCCAAATTTCATTAGTATCTGTTTTATTTAAGGTTATTTTAATATGTCCGCTACCTCATTTATACAACCTTTAACTTCTCCAAAAAACTTTTATTACTCATCTTTAAACAAATAAATATATCCTATCCTCAACCTTGAATATACACTTCCAGAATATCCGCTCCGCTTTTACTTATTAGCGTTATATCGTCGCACATGGCCGGAACGAGCACACATTCGCCCATATTGAGGCTTTCTTTTTTGTTATTCCATTCGTATTCGGCATCTCCACTGACACAAAGCAAAATAATAAAAGAATCAAAAGTGTAGTATTCGCAGTTTAATATTTCTGAAGCTTTTAAGGTGATTTTATTTGTAACAAATTCAGAACAGCTTACCAGTTTATAAATGTTTTCATCTATGGCAACCGGCTCTGTTTTGCCTGTTGTGTCGTCTTCATAATTAATTGCTTCGAGTCCTGCTTCTATGTGCAATTCACGGGCTTTTCCGTTTTTGTCCTTGCGGTTCCAGTCGAAAAGTCTGTAGGTGAAATCGCTGGTTTGCTGTATTTCTGCAAGCGTAAGCCCGGGACCAACAGCATGAATTTTTCCTGCCGGAGTGAAAAACACATCCTGCTCTGCAGGTTTAATCATGTTTAATTCTTGTGCTATGGTTCCCTTTTCTATGGCTTCTTTTATTTTTGCAGCATTTGATGTTTTTTTCAACCCGTTTATAAGTTCTGCATCTTTGCCGGTATTTATTATATACCACATTTCGGTTTTACCAAACGGCACATTATGATTTTTCAGGGCTAATTTATTGTCGGGGTGCACCTGCACCGAAAGCCAGTCGGTTGTGTCAAGAATCTTTATGAGAATAGGGAAAACGTTGCCGTATTTTTCAAATACATTTTCGCCAACAAGGTCTTCCATGTAAACTTCTATAAGTTCGTTTAGTTCGTTGCCTTTAAGGAATCCGTTTTCGACTACGCTAATATGTCCTTCTACTCCCGACAGCAGCCACGCTTCTCCGCATTGTTCTGCTGGTGCGGCTTGTAAAGACTTTATTTTGGAAATATTATTTCCGCCCCATGGCTTGTTGTAAAACTGCGGTGCGAATTTAAGTGGATACAATTCATTCATAAGTAAAAATTTCAAAGTGCAAACTTACGCAAATGCTTAAATTATTTTTTGGTTTTGTTATTATCGCTTATTTGGTGCAGTAAATTGTTGATATAAACTTCAACAGCACTTGTGTCGTTTTCGTCGGGAGCCCATGCAGCGAAATTTTTATCGTTTTTTATGTCGTAAGGTCCGTCTTTAATTTCAAGGGCAATTGAATTGCTTTCAAGGGCAATAACGGTATGATAAACTCCAGGTTCAATTTCAACTGCAATATCTCCCGTGTTCTGGTTCAATATAAAAGTGTCGTTTATGTTTCCCGCATTATCGAATTCAACAATTGCAAATTTCCCTTTAATAAGCACAAAAAGTTCGCGTTTGTCGGGCTTTTCATGTTTATGCGGACGTATATAAGTGCCCGGTTCCAGAGCATTGAAAAATCGCTGAATGGGGTCTTCGTTTGTTTTATGAATATTTAAGTTCATTCGCTTTCGGGCAGACAACTTTGCGTTTAACGACAAATTACTTAGAATGCTGTTGTCTATTTTTTGCATACAAATTATTTTAGATGACTAAAAGTACAAAATATTTGCAAGTATAAGTTTAACCACTAACTTTGTAGATACCAGATTGCAAATATGGATGACATAGAATTTGCTTTGCTTAAACGTATTTCTTATGGCGAGAGTCAGACTTTGGATTTTAAATTTGCCGTAAGCGACAGCAGAAAAATAGCTCGGAGTATGTCGGCTTTTGCCAATACCGACGGAGGTTCTTTGCTTATCGGAGTAAAAGACAATGGTCGTTTGGCCGGAATTCGCAGCGAAGAAGAAATATATATGGCCGAAGCCGCAGCCACCATGCATTGCAAACCCGAAGTGCATTTTAGCAGTGTGCTTTATCAGATTCAAAACAAAGAAATTCTCGAAATTATTATTCCTGCCAATAAAGATGTGCTGACACTTGCTCCGAACGAACAGGGAGTGCATGTTGCTTATTTGCGATATCGCGATGCAAATTATATTGCGGGAAATATATATGAGCGGGTTTGGAAAAATCGCAGAACAAAAGCCAGTACGCATCTGGAAATTTCGGAATATCATAAAGCCATAATGGAACTAATGGAGCGCAAAGGCAACGTTTCGCTTGAACTTGTTGCGGATTCGCTTGATTTAACCAAAAAGTTTGTTTCCGGTATTATCGAAAACCTTATTTTGCTTGATGTTGTTGATTTTAAATTAACGGAACAAGGCATGCATTACGGTCTTAAATAATTAAAGGCACGTTACTTCTTTTGTTACTATTATTTTGGCAATAAAAAAGAAAAGTAAACCCCGTTCGGTTTGAGGGCATAAAAAGAAATAAAAATTTTCATTGAAATTTATTCGGACAATAATAATTTAGAAATTCTGTTTCGACAAATTTCACTTGCTACCTGCCTATTTTGTATCTTTGCACCATGCTGACATTTCTTATTGTCATATTAGGATTGTATTTGTTTTCCAGAATAGCAAGCCGCTGGATTTTACCATGGCTGCTGCATCGCTATATTACACGTATGCAGGAGAGGATTAATCCGCAGGGGACAAAAAAATCCGGAAGGCGCAGAGAAACCGAAATTCATATTCCGCGAAAGCAAAAAGTTAAATCTAACCGCGATTACAGCAACGCCGAATATATCGATTTTGAAGAAATTGATGACGATAATTAAACGCTAAGAACTTATCCGATTAATAAACCGGCAAAATTTTCATAAACAGTTTGCTTAACCAGTTCCATGTCCTGTTTTTTGCCCAGTTCTTTTTCCATTGAAGTAACGTCTTTGTCGGTAAATCCGCAAGGGTTTATGTGTTTGAAATAATCGAGGTCGGTGTTTATGTTTAGCGCGAAGCCATGCATGGTAATAAATCGGGAAACACGAACTCCGATAGCGCAAATTTTACGGGCTTTGCCAGGGGTGTGTGCATCTATCCAAACTCCTGTGGCTCCTTCCAGACGCTCGCATTGTATTCCGAATTTCATCATTGCATTTATGATGGCTTCTTCCATTAAAAAAATATATTTCCTTACAGATAAATGCAATTTGTCAAGGTCGATGATGGGATAACCAACCATTTGCCCCGGTCCGTGATATGTTATGTCGCCCCCGCGGTTGGTATGTATGAATTGGGCATTTTTAGCCTGAAGCTGAATGTAGTTCAGCAGCAAATTATGTTCATCTCCGCTTTTGCCTAAAGTATATACGTGCGGATGTTCAACGGCCAGAAACCAGCCGGCAAATTCGTTTGAAGCATAATCAGCCTGTTTTCTTATTTCAATCAGTTCATCCATGCGGGATTGCTGATAATCCCATGCCTGCTGATAATCCATTAAGCCGATATCTATATACTGTATTTGCATAAAAAAAGCTGCTTTAGCAACTTTAAAGAGCCACTAATGGGACTCGAACCCACGACCTGCTCATTACGAATGAGCTGCTCTACCAACTGAGCTAAAGTGGCTTGAATTTGTCGGGATGACTGGACTCGAACCAGCGACCTCTTCGTCCCGAACGAAGCACGCTACCAACTGCGCTACATCCCGATAGGGTTGCAAATGTACATTTTTTTTTCGAATAAGAGATATTTGAATAGGGCATTAAAAATTATTACAAACATTCATGCTTATTTACAGGCAGTTTTATTTTCGGCAAACATCAACCCGTAATTTTTTAACTAACAATCGTCAGTTAACAATCAGTGAACAAATATGCTTTTTAATTAAATAAGATTTCTTACTTTTATCGTGATTTTATTTATGGAAAAAGTTGAACTCGAAATTGGCGGCATAAGCTATAGTTATTCTCAGAGTGGGGCATACACTCTGATATTGTCGGAGTCGGGCGGAAAACGTAAACTACCCATTATTATCGGGCAATTTGAGGCTCAAAGCATTGCTGTCGAGATGGAGAAAATGAAACCTGCCAGACCATTAACCCACGACTTGTTCAGAAGTTTGTCGTTGTCCTTTAATATTAAGCTTAACGAAGTTATAATCAATAAGTTTGAGGAGGGCGTGTTTCATAGTATATTGATTTTTGAAAAAGAAAATCAAATACACACTATTGATTCCCGCACAAGCGATGCCGTTGCATTGGCTATACGCTTCAATTGCCCTATATATACAAGCGAAGAAATTTTAAATGAGGTCGGAGTTATTTTTGATGAACAAGTTGATGATAAAAATGATGAAAATTCCGATGAAGCAGACGAACCTTTAAATCCGGCATCAATTTTTTCTTCGCTTTCGATTGAGGAACTTGAGTCGATGCTTAATGAGGCTGTCGAAAACGAAGATTACGAGCTGGCGTCGCAAATCAGGGACGAAATCAACAAAAGAAAATAAATTACACATTTTATATGGGACTAAAATTGAGACTCACCATCATGAATTTTCTCCAATTTTATATTTGGGGTTCATGGCTTATTACTATAGGTAATTTTTGGTTTGGCACAAAACTCTGGTCGGGTGCCGAATTTGGAGTAATCTTTTCAACTATGGGCATAGCTTCTCTGTTTATGCCCGCCTTGATGGGAATCGTTGCAGACCGCTGGATAAATGCCGAAAGATTATACGGCTTGTTGCATATTCTTAGCGCTGCCGTTTTGTTTTATTTGCCGTTTATTCAAACACCAAGCGCTTTCTTTTGGGGGATGCTTGTTGCAATGATTTTTTACATGCCAACAATTGCCCTTGCCAATTCAGTGTCATATACAGCCTTGAAAAACAATAATCTGGATGTGGTAAAGGTATTTCCTTCCATCAGGGTTTTTGGTACTATTGGCTTTATTATAGCAATGTGGGTAATCAATTTGAGCGGAAACAAGGCTTCGGAAAATATGTTTTTTATTGCTGCATTAAGTTCTGTTATTCTGGGCTTGTATTCTTTCACCTTGCCAAAATGTCCGCCTCTTGGCAAAAAAACCGAACGTAGATCATGGACTCAGGTATTGGGCCTTGACGCATTTGAATTATTCAAGTCCACAAAAATGGCTCTGTTTTTTATTTTCTCAATGTTTCTTGGTGCCGCTCTGCAATTAACCAATGCTTATGGAGACGTATTTTTGGGCGAGTTTGAAAAAATTCCCGAATATGCAAATTCTTTTGTGGTAAGATATTCAACAATAATCATGTCTATATCTCAAATGTCCGAAACTCTTTTTATACTCGTTATTCCGTTTTTCATGAAAAGATTTGGTATTAAAAAAGTTATGCTTATAAGCATGATAGCATGGGTATTTCGTTTTGGGTTGTTTGGCTTTGGAAATCCAACCGACGGACTTTGGATGATTATTTTAAGCTGTATTATTTATGGGATGGCATTTGATTTTTTCAATATTTCCGGTTCTTTGTTTGTTGAAACCACTACCAGCCCATCTATCAGATCGAGTGCGCAAGGACTTTTTATGATGATGACAAACGGTTTTGGTGCAATCATCGGAAGTATGGTGAGTGGTTACGTTATTCAGCAATATTTTACCAGTGCCGATGGTGTGCGCGACTGGAAAAATATATGGTTGGTATTTGCTGCCTATGCTCTGGTTGTAGCGGTTTTATTTGCTGTATTCTTCAGACATAAGCATAATCCTGACAATAATGAATTGAGTTCAATAAAGCATTGATGCGATATAAATCCGTATTATGTTAATGCTATTATTCCGGCAATGCAAAAATTTATATGTCTTTGGCATATTAATATTTTTCGCATTTGTGCAACTGCATGCTCAAACAGGCAGCACGTTTTCGGGAGTGGCGTCGTATTACGGAATCCCGTTTCATGGAAGACAAACTGCCAGTGGCGAAATTTTTTCGATGGACTCGATGACAGCTGCACATAAGCAATTGGCTTTTGGGACTCTGGTAAAAGTTACCAATAGGAATAATGGTAAATCGTGTGTAGTTAAAATCAACGACCGCGGACCATTCATAGCGGGGCGTATCATTGATTTGAGTCAGGCTGCGGCCGACACTCTTGATTTTATTTATCAGGGCCTTGTTGTTGTTGATTGCGAAATAATTGGCATGGCGCCGATAAACAAGCAGGTTCTGGCTTCGGCAGATACAAAAAACGAGAAAGCTAAAGATAGAAACAAAGTAATTAAAAACAACGCATCTGAAAATTATGCTGTAAGCAGCAATCACAGATATGTGCCGCGCGAAGCCGTTAAATTTGTTGCCGAAAGTCCTGATACAACTACGTTTTATTCGGTTCAGCTTGGCAGTTTTGGTATCCGTCAGAATGCGGAAGCCGTTTTAAATAAAGTTGAAAACTCTTTTCCTGATGCACGTATAATGCAGGCCGAAGTTTACGGAAAAACATGGTTTCGTGTGCTTTGTGGAAAATTTGGCAGCATTGAGGAGGCATCAGATTTAAAAAAATCATTAACAAAGTTATACCCTCAATGTTTTTTGGTTAAATTTGAAAGCGAAGTACAAAACATAAACACAGCGGAATAATGAAACAGTATCACGATTTAATGCAATATGTACTAAGCAACGGAGTTGAAAAGTCTGATCGCACCGGAACAGGCACCATTAGTGTTTTTGGTTATCAGATGAGGTTTAATTTGCAGGATGGTTTTCCTTTGCTCACAACAAAAAAACTGCACATAAAAAGCATATTGCATGAATTATTATGGTTTTTGAAAGGCGATACCAATATAAAATATCTTAAAGAAAACGGAGTGTCAATCTGGGATGAATGGGCTGACGAAAACGGAAATCTTGGTCCTGTTTATGGTTCTCAATGGCGCAGTTGGAAAGGCAGCGACGGACAAACCATTGATCAGATTAGCGAATTAATTGACCAAATAAAAAGAAATCCCGATTCCCGCAGATTAATAGTCAGTGCATGGAATGTTGCCGATGTGCCTAAAATGAAATTACCGCCCTGCCATTTGTTGTTTCAGTTTTATGTTGCCAACGGAAAAATTTCCTGTCAGCTTTATCAGCGCAGTGCCGATATTTTTCTGGGAGTACCTTTCAATATAGCCTCTTATGCAATTTTACTGCACATGGTAGCAAGAGCCACTAATTTGCAGGTAGGAGATTTTGTTCACACTTTTGGCGATGCCCATTTGTATCTTAATCATATCGAACAGGCAAAATTGCAGCTTAGCCGTGATTTCAGGCCGCTTCCGAAACTTGAAATCAATCCGGAAGTAAAAAATATTTTTGATTTCAAATTCGAAGATTTTGTAATTACCGGCTACGATCCGCATCCGCACATAAAAGCAGAGGTAGCCGTTTAACTTTTTATTATGACA
>CAZJYL010000056.1:0-11573 GCA_964550265.1 uncultured Bacteroidaceae bacterium | reverse complement strand
CGTTGGGGCCCAGTGGCACCACCCAGTTGGTGTCGAATGCCTCCTGTATAAATCTCTGCTCCTGCCCACCCATGTGAGCAAGGGAGAGCCAAATACGTTCGCTCATATATTATTGCTTTTTTCCTGAATCATGGATTCTACAATAGATAAGCTTGTCATAGAAGCTATTTCTTCCGGTTCAAAAGAAACATCAAATTCAGTCTCTAATTCTATTATAAAGTTCAGATGTCGTAATGAATCCCAGTTTTCACAATTGTTTTGATTGGTATCATCGTGTACTTGTACTTCAAACACCTCGGTAGCTATTTCTTTTATTTTTTCTTTCATTTATAATTATACTTGTAATTGTCTGATAAATTAATTTGTACATCTCCTAAGTTGAGACTATATGATTTTATAGATCCACTCTCTGATATAATTTCGAAACCAAATCTTTCGTAAAAATCCTTTACTTGAATGTTTTTTGCTGTTGAAATATACTTTGAATTAACGGCTTTAAAATTTAACAACTTCAATTCATTTAAAATCCAATTCATAAAAGCATCCTCAATCCCTTTGCCTAATATTCTGCAGCTTAGTAAAAACGAATCAATATCAACTGTTTCGCCATTAAGTTTACAAATAGAAAGTCCAGTAATACCACTCTCCCCAAACTTATCTTTAACAGATAAAGTATAGATTTTTGCACCATCATTTAACATTTCTGATAAATCCGTATCAGTATATCTTTGAGTAGTAAGATTAAATTGATTAGTTTTTTGAGTCATCTGTGCTGCACGTACAATTGTGATATTATTCACTTCTTCAATCGAAAGTTCAATTTCCAGACTCCTGATATAATCATTCATATCTGTAAATGTACTCTTTACGTTATTACGTAATGCATTCTCTTTATACTGTTTTGTTTTAGAAAGATCCTCTGAGGTTAAATTATATATTGAAAAATATTTCTCTGCGATGGATTTAAAAAACTCAGGCAACATATAAGGCTGTGTTGGAAAATCTGGAACCTCAACTTCAGGAATTACAGTTTTAATCAAGTCCCTTTCTGATGGATTATCATCTAAAAAAACCATACTATCCAGTCCTATATTCAGTTCTTGAGCTAATGATTTTATGTTATCAGACTTATTAACCCAGTTAATTTTCAGAGCAGCAAAATGATTCTCTTTCAACACAATTGAATTATTAAGACTCCATGCTTGTCTTACATCTTCAATATTATTTTTACTACACACTGCAAGAATTACCCCCTGTTTGCCAAGCTCCTCTATCTGCTGTTGAAACATTAAGAATGCATTACCAGGATACTCTCCTCCAATTTGAATACCCTCAATACCATCTTCACCCAAAATACCACCCCACAAAGTGTTATCCAAATCCAATATCAAACACTTTTTTCTTTTAAGCTCAATAGAATTAATCTGTTCTTTGAACCAATCCTGGAAAGGATTAGATAACCTAGGATTTAGAGCCATCTGAGAAATAAAATAATACTTCCAGTCTATCAGTTCTGTAGAGGAATATCTGCTTAGAAAGTTTTCAAAGTCAAGAACCTTAATATTATTATGCTCTAATGCCAACTCATGTAAAGTTGAGTTGTAATATTTAACAGCTTCTTTAATATCATTTGCCCCAGTTATTGTGTTGATGCTATAAATATCACTTAAAGTAAAAATGATAAAAGTTTTACTTGAAGGAATTCTTGAAATTGTAAGTTTCAATAAATCAATATAATTTCTAATTTCAGCAGAAATTACCTTATTATCTGTTTTAATTGGAGCAAGATAAAACCAAATGTATCTTTCAGCATCTGGATCAATAAAAGAAATATCTTCATACCCAGAAAAAGAGGTTTTATAATTACTAAAAAACCTCTCAATCGTCATATTCCTAAAAATAAAAAACTCCATATATCTAATCTTGACTAACCAATTCAATTAAGCCCACCGACTTATTATATAAATAACAAATCAACTTATTATTAAGTGCTACAGCCGGTACTGGTTTAAAAAGTGCTACAAATTTCTTTTTTCTTAACTCTAATATTGCAGAATCAATATCATTAACTTCATAACAAATATGATAGGGTGAAACACCTGATTTGTCGAGAGTATTAACAACAGGTGATTCCTCATCAATTGGGGCAACTAATTCTATTAGTGGGAACTGTTCTCTTCTTAAGAAAGCAATACGAGCATTTTGAATTAGGTCGTTACAAATATCAGTAAGTTCCCAACCCGATGAAATATAATATTCTGCAGTTAACATTATATCTTTCACGGCATATCCAATGTGGTGAAATCTACAGTTTTCTAACATAGTTTAATATTCTATTACAGGTGAAATATTGCAATCATTAAGTGATAGAAGTGCTGTACCCCAAGAAAGTCCCGCTCCGAAACCACAAATAACTACTTTATCACTTGTTCTAGATTTAATTTCAGATGAGATAGTCAAAGGAATAGAGGCTGAACTTGTATTACCATATTTTTGCAAACAATATGGAACTCTTTCAAGTGGATATTTTATCCTTTTAATTATAAAGTCTGTCATAAATTTGTTTGCTTGATGCAATACAATGTTATCCACTTCATTTATTTCAACATTGCCAACTTTGCAAATTTCCTTAATACTTTTTGGAACAACACTTAATGCAAAATTAAAAACATCCATTCCATCCATGTACACTTCAGTTTCAGATCTAATATTTCCATCCTCAACTTCCTTTTCTAAAACATTTTCAGAATTAGCAGGATATTTTGCCCCTCCAGCCTTTATTTTAACTGCATCTTCTCCTCCTCCATCTGAATAAAGCGAAAAATACATAGAACCATTTGTACTTTTTTCAATTAAAGTTGCTGTTCCTGCATCACCATATAAAGGAGCATTAACTTTATCTTTCTTATTTACAATTTTTGAAAACGTTTCTCCAACTAATAATAAAACTCTATTAATTCCTTCCTGCGAAACATAGGCCATGGCAGTAGACAAACCATAGACATAACCAGAACAACCCAATGATAAATCCAATGAAGCAGTTGATGTAGGTAAACTTAATTTATGCTGTATTATTGGTGCAGTTGCAGGTATTTTATAATCTGGAGATTGGCTTAAAAACAGAACCAAATCTATTGATTCTCTTTCTATGTAATTATCTTCAATTAATTTTTCTGCAGCTTTAATGCATAAATCAGATGGTGTGACATTTTCATCAACATACCTTTTCTCTCTTATCCCGATTGAATTAATAGTCTTTTCTATTTCTTCTTCTGGTATCAAATAACTTAAAGCTGAGTTTCTACTCACATTTTTAGGAACGCATGCAGAAATTGCTGAAATCTTTACGTTTTTATATTTTATTATTGCCATCCTACTATTATTGCAAAGTTAATCCGCCATCAATTAATAAGTTACTGCCTGTAATCCATGCACTTGCATCTGACAATAAATAGATTACACTGTGTGCAATCTCAATAGGTTTTCCAAACCTTTTAAGTGGATACATACGTTTGTTTTCTTCAAGTTGTTCTTCTGAAATCACACCTGCTTCAAAGATATTTGTTTCTACAACACCTGGAATTACACTATTTACTCTAATACCTCTTGGAGCCAGGTCTAATGCAATACCTTTAATTAAACCATTTACAGCTCCTTTAGAAGCTGAATACATTGAACTTGCAGGCGCTGAGCACAAAACACCTGAAACAGAAGAAATAAATACAATTGAGCCTCCTTTATTTATCTTTTTATTTTTAACCAAAAGCCTTGTTAGCTCAGTAGGTGCGAAGAAATTCAAATTAATTATTTCCGACAATTTATCTGTAGTAGCAAACTGAAAAGGTATATTTTTGGTAATACCTGCACAGTGCACAATTCCATCAATATGTTCAATTCCTGTAACTAAATTCTGTAAAGAACTTGTTTCACACAAATCAGCAATCACTTGATTATGTCCTTCATTTTCAAGTTCAGAGAAAGTCTCATTCAAACGTTCTCTATTGCGTCCGGTTATTATAACACTAGCTCCTAACTTCGAGCACTCAATAGCTGTGGCTTTACCAATCCCAGAAGATGCGCCTGTTACTAATATTGTTTTTCTACTCAATGAAAACGGATTATACATAATAACTTTAATTGATTTTCGATTTATTTTTTAGTATCATATAAAGATCCTCAACAGTTGAAGCGTTTCTTATATCATCTCCTTTAAAACTAACTCCATACTCCTCTTCTGCCATAGCAGATACTGATAAGGCAAGTAGTGAACTCCACTCATCCAAATCTTTAAAAATTGTATTTTTTGTAATTTCTGATGCATCTGTTTCATCAAACTGAAAAGCAAAATTGTTAATAAAATCTTGAATACTCATAATAATCTTTTTATTTTAGTTCACTAGTGTCCCGTTAAGATTCGCTGAAACTGAATAAGTTAGGAAAATTATCCACGGGATTTGAAATTTGATATTTGTTAAACAATTGATTTACAGGGATTTTCTCAAACAGCACAAAGCCTACAGTCTGAGAAAAAGTATATAAAGACTGCTCAATACACATCTGTTTCCTGGCCAGAGCCAACAACAGGAAGTCGCAGACAGCAATCCAAATTTGAGTATAAACGGCATTCTCGGAAGTGCCATAGAAAGATTTGATATGAAGATGTTGCTTCACCCATTTGAAAAACAGTTCCACGTTCCAGCGCTCTCTGTAGAGCTCTGCAATGGTGAGCCCTTCGTATCCGAGATGGTTGGTGAGGAAGCGATAAACATTGCCTGTGGCAAAGTCTTCATAAGTGACCATTCTGAGAGTCTCGGGATAACACCGGGCAGTCTTAAGACCTGTCAGACGTATGATTTGATCGGCAATCACACCTGTTCTCTGGTCAACCTTCAAGGAATCAACGATTTCATACTTAATATTGTCTTTGGCTCTTGTGACAAAGAACGCCCCTTGCTTATGAATAAGATTGAAGAGTCTGAAGAAATCGACATATCCCTTATCCATCAGGTATATGGCTCCGAGTTCGACACAAAGATGGTCAAGCACATTGACATCGTGTACGGAGGCATCTGTGAGGTGAATGAATACCGGGAGGTTACCTCTGAGATCCAGCAGGGTATGCATCTTGATTCCAGCTTTGGTCTTCCTGAACTTTGCCCAGGGACAGAGCTTAAGGCACAAACTGATTGTACTGCTGTCGAATGCGTAGACCATATTATCCAGGTCCAAACGAAATGGATCGTCAGCGTACAATGGCCTGACTTTCTTTACAAGCTCCATCCCGAGATCCCGGTAGATACGCCAATCCCTGCTCTCATTGGCTTTTGCCAGTGTATTGCGTGGAACAGCGTAGCTGATGCCGCTATGATACAGTTTGTGCGAGACAGCCTGCAGACTGGTTTCTATATCACGGAGACTGTTCTTATTGGCAAATTGTGCCAGACTCATAACCATGAATTGATCGTAACAGGAGAAATTCCTGACTCGATAGTCACCGTTATATCTGGCAACACATTCATCGAATTTGCGTCTTGGTATGAGAGACATAATCTGAGCAAAAACTGTTTTTCCGGTATTCATTACGCATCACCTGTTGGTTCTGCGTATAAAAATATTCAATTCAAATCGTGTACAAGGTTAAATCCTTGTAATAAATTATATATTAACTAATTATTAACGTTTGTTCCTTTCTTAACGGGACAGTAGTGAAAATTATTACCAAATTCGGAATATAACCAGGCTGTTCTTACTATTACGGCATCACAGCCCACTGTAGAAATAGCCAACTCTCCTTCAAGCTTGGACTGCCCGTATACCCCTAAAGGATTTGTTGGGTATGTTTCTTTTAGGGGTGATGTTGAAGCCCCGTCGAAAACATAATCAGTAGAAATGTGAATTAGTTTCAGATTGTATTCTTTCGCTACTTCAGCCAAAATTTTAGGTCCATATGCATTTAAGTGAAATGCGAATTCTTTTTCAGTTTCCGCCTTATCCACAGCTGTATATGCAGCACAATTAATTATAGCCTCAATTTTATGTTTTTGGACTAAAGATTCTAACTTACTTCTATTGGTAATGTTAGTTTCTGGCAAATCAGTAAAGAGAAAACTATGCTTTGAATAATTTGGGGATATTTTTTGAAAAGAAAGACCAAGTTGTCCCTTTGCCCCTGTTATAAGTATATTCATAATCAATCGAACAAATCAGCATTTTCTAATAAAGGAGCAAAAATATCTTTATCTGAAAGTGTCATCTTCTCTTTAGCTAGTGGCCATTTAATATTCAATATTGGATCACTAAATAAAACACTTCCTTCAGCCTGTGGAGCATATGCATTATCTACTTTGTAAGTAAAAACTGCTTCATCACTTAGCACAAGATATGCATGTCCAAAACCCCTGGGCACAATTAGCTGACGTTTATTCTCATTACTCAATTCTACCATAACGTATTTCGTAAATGTAGGCGAGGATCTTCTAAGATCAACAGCCACATCCATTACTTTGCCCTTAAGAACCCTTACAAGTTTTGCCTGGGCATTGTCTCCTTTCTGGAAATGGATTCCTCTAAGCACTCTGTAAGTAGATTTTGACTCGTTTTCCTGAACAACATCAAATATTCCGATCTTCGAATCAAAAATCTCTTTTTTATATGATTCATAAAAGTAACCTCTTGGATCATAAAATACCTTTGGTTCAATAATTATAACACCTGGGATTTCGAATAGCAAAAGGATATTTAGAAAGGAAAGATAAATCTCTATTATGTCCAAAATTACCTGTTTCAAAAATAATATCAAGAACCCTTGACGCCTTTCTTTTCCAACAACTCGCAGGTGAATAAAAAGGCATTGCTTCAGCTGGTGTTCCAAGATTATTTACAGCCAAGGCGGTAAAAACCTTCCACTCTGACATAGCACGCATCTCCTCCAGTCTGTTTCTCAATAACGTCAAGTCTATTGCATCTTTATGAGCCCACAACAATCTACACCAGTCACAAATTTGCCTTATACCTATACCGCCGTTGAAAAAATGCTGAAGGATATGACTAAAAATGAAGATCACATCATTGTCTACCGAAGGTAAAAAAACTTTTGAGCCACCTATTATACAAACTCTTTCTTCATCTTTGATAAACGACTCAGCCAAAATACCATCAAGTAGCGTTTCTTGTTTTCTCCACAAGCCCCCTCTCAATGTTCCGTGTAGTTCAACTATCCAAGGATCTATTGTCAGATCAAAATGTTTTCTTTCTAGATCTTCCTCCCCTATTGAGGATGCCAAGGGAATCAAATACTCTTTTGCACGACGGTAGTTTATATCATCTAGTATTAAATCGACATCTCCACTGGCTCTCCACAATGGCCTATCATAGCATTGAGCGATTCCTTGCCCCTTTACCAATTGTGCTCTAATTCCACTTTCACACAGTTTTTCAGCTAAAGCCCCAATAAAGTCGTTCATAGCAGTATTTCTCCGCTCCAACTGAATGGCTTCGCCAGCTATTGTGATAGTAATGTCTTTAGGCGGTTTGAAATCAATAATATTCTCTATCCCAGCAGCAACCAAACCAATTACAGACTGCTCTTGAGCCAACTGGTAAATCTTTTCAAAATCTATCTCTCCGTAATCTAAAAGCTTAACTGGCCGTTCCCAAAGACCGGCTCTCACCAATGCTAAAAAGGCCCGTTGATTACTATCCAATTTCATTTGGAGAGGATGTCTTCTGGGCCAGTTTGTTCATAAGGCCCGTCTTTCATTTCGACTATAACTGTACCTTTCTCCAAGGCTCTAAGAGTATGCCATTGACCGGCAGGTATATTTATTGCCACAGTGGTACCATTTGGCGATACTTCTATTGCTTCTGTACATACTCTTTCAATTTCATCATAGAACTCTTCAATAATACGTCCTCTCAAACATATAACCGTTTCTGAACTGTTTCTATGTCTATGAATTGGAACAACCGATCCCGGCTCAATAGCATTCAGCATTCTCTGACTTTGGTCTTCTGCACTATTCCGCAAATCCAGATTCATTCTCAATCTAGGACTTGCCTTTGCCTGTTCCGTCAGGCTATCCAACAACCCTTGCGTTATCTTATCTGTCATCATTTTTTTAGCGAATTAAGATACTCTTCATGCAGATGATAGTATTTCTTCATAAACAACACATACGATACCGCAAGGATCAATCCTGCACCTATTAAGTAAATCCAGTGAGCGAGTAAAGTGTTAGGGCATAAATAGATAAACCCAAGCGAAACTATCAGCTGTCCTATCGTGTATATCATCGTGACTGTCACATGGCCCATATTCAGTTCATTGCTCATCAGCTGGAAAGCATGTTTGCGGTGGGCCTGCCCTAGGTTTTCATGCAACATAATACGGTGGAAAATGGTTAAACTGCCATCAATTCCATACCATATAAAGAAAACAATATAAGTCACATCACCTGTAGCCAACATCAGCTTTCCTAAGGCAAAGAGTATGATGAAAGCAATTGCAATACTTCCAACATCACCGGCAAAGCACTTTGCTTTACCTTTCGGGCGCATATTAAAGATGCTGAATACTATTATACCAATGATAGCAACAATCAAATAAGATTGTTCAATAAAATCAAGACTGTTATTCAGCAACAAAATAGGAAGAAGCATTGCTAATCCATAGCCGGCAGTTATTCCATTTATTCCGTCCATGAAATTGATGATATTTGTGGCTCCTACGCAGAAGAATAATGCAATAGGTACAATCCACCACATGCTCCATTGCATGATACCCATGCTCCAGAACATCAGCAGATAAGCCACTATCTGAACCACCATCCGTAGACTGTCAGGTAAAGAATGGACGTCATCCCAAAAGCTGATCCCTGCCACCATTAATAAACCCACAAGGAACGGAATATAGGATGAAATATCATTCCCCTGTAAAATCATCAACACAGCCCACGCAATCATTGATAACATGAAAATTATCCCGCCACCTCTCAATACAATAGTACTGTGTGAACTACGTTCGTTTGGTTTATCAATAATATTAAAATGATCTGCTACTTGAAAGTACAGCAATTCACTTATCAATAAAATTACGGCAACAATAATATACATCCACCACATAAACTCCTTATTTAAATGAAGAAAGTGTCTTCTTCAATCCAGTACGGGCATCCACGGGCATTTGATCAACACCCAGTGCAGCCTTTATTTTTGCGTTTGAAGATATATAGTTCTCGGTAAGTTTTTGAAGCCTTTCAGGATTCAGAGGCAAATGCAACCAACCTCCTATTATTGCAACTCCATTCATTAAACCCTTGGGGAACTTCCAAATATGAGCTTTCTTACCCAGACTCTTGCAAATCTCTTCAATCAATTCGTTGGTAGATAATGCTTCATCATCCCCCATATTGTAGATACCAGACTCCACATCTTTAGTTAGCACTCCATTTACTGCAAAGCAAATATTCTCTACGGAAGTAAATGTTCTGCGATTCTCAAACGCACCAAGAGGCCAAGGTATTCCCTTCTTCACTACATTATAGAGCAGGTTCAGATTCCCTTTATTTCCCGGTCCATGAATCATACAAGGACGGAAAATATATACTCCCCTATCCTTAAACTCATCGGACCGAGCCTTCATAGTGTTTAGGATGTACTGCTCAGCAGCAATCTTGCTCTCACCGTAAGGCCCAACCGGTGAAGGAACGACATCCTCCGTCAAGATACCTTCTACCTTGTCCGCAGCCGCTTTGGCGGTACTAAAGAACACGAACTTCTTGATATTCGGGTGAGCACAGAAATAATCGAATATTTTAATAGTCAGATCTCTGTTCACTTTAAAATACACATCAGCCGCCGACTTATTCTTTGTATCATGCGCCTTTCCAGCAAGATGAATTATAGCATCCATCGCAGGAACTACACCAGCATCAAGATCATCCCAAGAAAAAGTCTTGACAACGCCAGTCTTCTCAGGACTAATAATATCAAGACCATATATCTCGTTATCGGACTTTAAATATTCTACCAGATTGGAACCCACAAAACCATGAACTCCAGAAATAAGTATCTTCATAAAAACTATACTTTGTTAACTTATAATTCTTTGTATCTTGTCTATATCATTGTTTGTTATCAAATCGGCTTGAAGATAAGTTCTCAAACAACAGTTTTTGTTCTTGTGGTATTGTGCCTGCTTTTATACGTTTCCTTTGGTAACGACACCAGTTATTCAACTTGGTATGTTTACTCGGGAAATGACCAGTTTTAGTAACATATGTTTTTAAATCATTATAGTTTTGCTGCCAACGTAACAAATTATTCAATTATTAGAAGTTTTTACATATTATTGATTTGAGAATCTAACCACTCTAGTTTATCTCTATAAGATTTCTTTAATCTATCAACCGCATCTTCAAAAGTCATTGCCTCATCACCATTCACACGTTGAGAAATAGGCCACATAGCACTATTCATCTTATCTGATTGTTTAATTGTCTCTGCTTCCGAATCAATAAATTCTGCAACTTTCTCAAAGTTTGATTTAGCAGCAGGCCATCTATCCTTAACAGCTGACACGAACTCTGAATCATTGAATAATTGAGGATAATAAAGATATTTTTTCAACGTAAAAGCATGTGCTGATTCAGGTACAAAAGTGTAGTAATCATAATCCCACATAGGACCTGCACACAACTTCCCACCCTTATCCTTATACATATATACAGATTTTGGGTGGGCAGGCTCATAATTAGATGTCAATTCCACAGCATACCAATAATCAACGAATGAATTTATATCTAAGTATTCCTTCCATACGCCAGCTTCAAAATTGTTGTATAACTCATTCTCCATGGTGTTAACATAAGTCTGCATATAGTTGAACATTGCATCGGAGATATCCTCATCTGGATCTTTGAACATATATGGGAGGTTCTTTATTGCTGACTTAAATTTAAAAGCTTCATCAAAATACGTGTCAAGTTCCATCAGGTAACCACCTGTTATATCTTCACTTTCCGCATCAATCTCAGCAATGTTTACTCTGTTCTCATCTATCTTAACCTGCTCACAGAGGAGATAGTTACCCAAATGCTTTCCGTTAAGTACTAATTCTACATACTCTCCTCGTGGTGTCCATTCCAATTGGGTACATTCGCCCAACTTAAAGGCCACTCTATTTCTCATCATTGTTCTATCCATCCAATTAGCAAGGAGCACCCAACGTTTGTGCTTAGGCATGCCAAGAATTGAAGCTTTCTTATCCAACTTAATTGCATATGGCTTCTTGGGATAATTCCATGTAGAGTTTCCACGGCCTCTGAAGCTTGTTGTACCTTCATATGATACGCTACCGTCTGGGTTAACAATCTTTATAGTAACACCTTCTGTCCAAATATCCTTGCTGGTAATAGCTACAGAATTAGGGGTATCTACAAAGACTACTGGAAGTCCCGAATACAATACATAAACCTTGTATTCCATAGCATTTCCCTCTTGATCTACCACCCTGTATGTTACTGGTGAAGAAAAATCATTGGCAGTGATACCGCTTTCCTGCTCCACCCCTTTTA
>CAZJYL010000055.1:0-11592 GCA_964550265.1 uncultured Bacteroidaceae bacterium | reverse complement strand
AATAAAGATTGTATCCAATAACCAAGAGGCGGCTGTTCCAAAAAACCATTTACACCATCAATGGCAAGATTACGGGCACTAAATTGCGGAAACCAAAATGAGCCAATTCCCTGACTCAAATTATGGGATATGCCGGAGTAAATTACGGCATCCATAAACATCCCATCTTGTATAAGTAATGGCAGCGTTAGTATTGTCATTATTGAAAATGTCAATAACCAAAAAGGAACATGTAATAAGCGATTCACTTCAATATTAAAACTCTAAATTAGTAAAATCATTTTTAATGTATAATTCTGATTATTGAAAAGCTTATAAAAAAAATGCAGCATTAAATAATGCTGCATTTAAAAATTTTTAAAAATGTTTTATTTCCAACGACGATATTGTTTTATCAAACTAACACAATCATCTTCATTAAAGTCATTAACAGAAGTGGTAAGTTCTAATACTTTAGTTTTTGGACTCCAAAAAATCACATTCATGTAATCTTTATTGCCATAAGTGCCATTTGTTGAAACAAAAGATTCGCTGTCAATTGTTTGTCCAACATTAAAACATATAGGACTTTTCTTGTTCAATTGATAAAGGCGTACAGCTTCCAAAGAAGAAAACTCCATTGTAACCTCTCCGTTCAGTTTGCCATTTTCCTCATAAAGCCTTTTTGTTATATTGCTTGCCAAAGGAAAACTTTCTGCAAACTTATCTCCATTAAGGTAGTCGTTAATGAGTTCTTCGAAATCCTGTTCCGAAACATCAGTAGAGTCATCCATTTGGCTGAAAATATTCACATACGTAATTGTGAGTTTGCCGGAATTATTCCCCGTAATTTCAAATTTGTATTTCTTTTTTTCAACTGTAAGACAACTGCTTATCAAAAATGCCAAAAAGGCTACAGCTATAAATTTTAAACTTTTCATAATAATTATTTTTAGTTATGCAAACATACAATAAATTTTTGTTTTTTTTAGATAAACTGATATATTTCATATTTATTTAATAAAATTTAATGTTTTTATTATACATCAATATCTCTTTTTCCTTTAAAATTTTTATAAAATATTTAAAATCAATTCTATTTTTATTTAAAACTTTATAATTAATAAAATAATCTTTGTGTAATTGTGCAAGGTATTTTTGCTCAGTTTGTCCTTTGGTAGGAAAAACAATTGCCGAACGGCCAACCGCAAATAAATCCATTATTGTGCTATATCCCGAATGAGAGATAATTATACAAGCCTTTAACAAAAGCATAAACATTTCTTCATCTGATACAGATTTATTAAACCGAATATTTGTAAAATTACCTTCAACTTTAGTCCCAACAATAACAACGCTAATATCAATGTTTTTAAAAGCTTCAGAAAATTTCCTGGCCATTTCATTTCTGTGCTTTTCGGGGCCAGAAGTAATATTTAAAATGAAATCCTCGTTTTTTAAACCGGTGGGCTTTTTATAAATGGTAAATCTGCTTAAAGCTCCAATATATTTAGCATTAGGTACTGAAAAGCCGGGATGGCTTAATTTACCCGCAAGACCTACATCATTCTGATTATCAGGAATCCAAACCTCCGAAAAAGCTTTATATGTTTTTTTTAAAAAACGAATTAATATGAATTTGCCAAAATATAACCACCAAGGCGGAATGGGGGCCAACTGGTGAGTTATCAAAACAGATTTCACATTTTTATTTCTAAAGCCATAACGATTGTCAGAAACAATCAAATCGAAATTATTGTTTGCACAAAGACTGGCACATAAATCTTGTTCGGTTTTAATTTGCTTATTTATTTTAAATATTATGCTCAAAGTTTTAAAAAAACCGGTTCCGCCAAAGCCATATGTTATAGGCGTTGTTTTGTCTGTTATATAATTGATGTCAGGAAATCTTTCCTGCAAAAAATTACAGATTTCAGAAGATGCAAAAACCGTTACATTGCAGCCTTTGTCTGCAAACTTTTTAATAAGAGGGGCACTTCTTGCAGCATGACCAAGGCCCCAATCAAGAGGAGATATTAAAACGCTGGAATTGTTTTTCAAAATCCTATACCTTTACCGAAAGTTGTATTAAAAACGTACGTGGTGGCTGAACGTCTCCTGGTCTCATCATATATTCTTTGTTAAAAATATTTTTTGCCGTAAAATTTAAATGAACCGATTCGTTAACTTTCCAGCCAATTCTCATGTCAAAAACAACAAAGCCCTTGTTGTGCTTTTCTCTGTACTCCTTAAGCCCCGGCAAAATCATTGCATACTTCCCTGTGGCGGGATTGAAAAGAGGAGTAATACCGTTTGGAGCACGTACGGTATCTTCAAATATCTTATCAATATTAATAATATGACTTTGATATTCAAAATTGAATCCAAAAGTAAGCTTTTTAACTTCTATGGAAAAATCGGCTTTTGCATTATGATAAAATCTATATTTAAGAATGTTCTCTCCGGTCGATTTCATTGAATCGGCAGTAACATCAATATCAATCGGGTTGTTATAAATATAGCCCAATAACAAAGAAGCAGGCAGTCCTATAAAATTTCCGCCACCCGCAACAACAAATTCAATTCCCGAAATCTCGTCATTACGCACGTTTTCGGCTTTAAATCCCACCCAGTTAAGAAAATAATTGGGTGATGTGGGAGGATATGCTACCAAAGTAACAGAGTCTGGGTTATGATAATTAAACATGAATTCTATCATATTATGATACCGCGTATAAAAAGCAGCCAAATCTGCATAAGCATTCCAGCCCAATAATTTAAATCCTTGCTTAAATCCTATTTCGGTACTATATCCTGTTTCAGGCTGCAAATCAGGATTTGGAAACACTTTTAAATCTCCCGTACTTGTGGCAGTATATCGCTCGGCAATAGTAGGATACCGATATCCCATTCCAAAAGAAGCACGCAAAAACGATGACTCGGTAAAAGAATAATTAACTCCCGATCGCAAAACGGGTTTAAATTTCATGGCATCATCATCTATACGATATCCCTCAATTCTTCCGCCTAAAGAAACATTAAGGCGGTTAAATTTTTTATCTATTTGAGAAAAAAAGCCAACGCTTGACCCAAAATGTTTCAAGTCACCATAAATTTCGGCTACACTCTCATTATAGTTTGCACAAATGCCATTGTTCCAGTTTAATTCTTTTGAAGGAAACCCTTTGTAAAAATTATACTCAGCATAATACATGTCGTCAAAATTATCTTGGCCGGTATTATTGGTATTATGGATTTGAAAATATCTGCCTTTAAAACTATGCTTTGTGCTGTCATTTTTGTACCATGTTAAAATAGGGTATAAATTTAAGTATGAGTTATTTATTTCCTGTTTAAATGATTCAT
Organism: uncultured Bacteroidaceae bacterium; assembly: GCA_964550265.1. Lineage (GTDB taxonomy): Bacteria > Bacteroidota > Bacteroidia > Bacteroidales > DTU049 > GWF2-43-63. The sequence continues at coordinate 8,247 of CAZJYL010000055.1, read as the reverse complement.
TGCATTTGTAAACACCACTATCACCATCTGTCCAAAGCAGAAAAACATCACCAATTCTTCGCATATAATTGGCCGATAGTTCATACGACAAGCCTTTTATTTTTTTATCTCTATATCGTAAAGTTCCGTTAATGCGATATCTGTCTTCGGCATTATTGGTTCGATAGCCGTTATTTGAAGAAATAAATCCGCCAAAAGTTAAATCAAAATTTCCAATTTGGCGACTATGAAAAAACCTTGTACTTGCAAAAATTGGGGAATTATTTCCCCACCATATAATTTCCTTTCTTTCAGGTTTTGAATATTGACCAAAAATAGTAGTAATAACAGTTTTTGGCATAATACCCGGATATGCTGTTCGATAGTTAATAACCCCGTTTAAAGCCGAAGAACCATATAGCGCCGAGCTTGCCCCTTTTATCACCTCAACCTGCTGAACATTTTCAATTGGGGCAAAATCCCATCTTGCCTCACCCGAAGCACCGGTAATCATGGGAATATCATCAACAAGAAAAAGTACGCGGCTGCCTGCTCCAAAGCTATATCCGCTTCCACCACGAATTGATGGTTGTTTATCCATAATATTAAGTCCGGGAATTTTTTGCAAACTTTCTTCAAGTGATGTAACATTACTGTTTTTTATGAAATCTGCTTTTATTACTTCCATCGAAACTGTAACATCAGATAGTTTTTGATCAAATTTCCCTGCACTAACAACCACTGCATCAAGCACTTTTACTTCAGACTTCATTTTTACATCCACTATCAATGTTTCACCGTCTTTTATATTTACCGTTCTGGTTTCATCATTATATCCAACAAACTTAAACACAATCGTATGTGCACCTTTACTAATAGGTAATGAATATTTCCCATCAACATCACTGGCCACGCCACCTGTTTTATCAACAATTACATTTACCCCCGGCAGCGTAATCCCTGTTTCGGCATCTGTTACAACTCCTTTTATAACAGATTGTTGTGAAAAAAGAAAATTTGAAATGAAAAATATAAAAAAAATAAATGAGGGAAATTTTTTCATAGACAAATTAATTTTAGATTAATTTTGTTTTATAACCCAATGAAATTGAGTTAGCCAAATTTAGGAAATCAAAAATAATTAAAATTTTCAACTATAAATTGAACGACAATCTTTTATTTTTAATTGCATTAAAGTGCATTCCGCAGATTGGGGACATTCTGGCTCGAAGGATAATAAAAACACTTGGAGACCCTTCTGTAATTTTTGAAATTTCAAATGAAAAAATAGAAAAGTTACCCGGATTAACTGCAAAAACAATAAGTTTCATTAAAGAAAATCGCAAGTCTGCCTTAAAAAAAGCTGAAGCAGAAATTGCCTTTATTCAAAAACATAAAATAGAATGTTATAGTTCATACGACGACAAATACCCATCCAGATTAAAACACTGCATAGATGCTCCGTTATTTTTGTTTTACCGCGGTTCAGCACCAATTGAGTCAATTTATATGACAGCCGTTGTTGGCACAAGAAAATCAACAGTTTATGGCAGAAAAATGACTGAACAATTAGTAGCCGGGTTAAACATGAAAGGAATGACAATCATAAGCGGATTAGCATACGGAATAGATACTGTTGCACACCAAACCGCTGTTGATCATAATATTCCAACTATCGGAGTTATGGCCCATGGCTTTAAGCATTTGTACCCTGAAGAAAACAAAAAACTGGCCACTCAAATGCTTGAAAATGGTGGTTTAATAACCGAGTTTTTATCTGACGAACTACCTGAAAAACAAAATTTTCCCATCCGCAACAGAATTATTGCAGGCTTATCTGATGCTGTTGTAGTAATTGAAGCACAAAGTAAAGGAGGGGCACTAATAACAGCCGAGATTGCCAATTCATATTCAAGAGATGTTTTTACAATTCCCGGTCGGGTTGATGATCAGAAATCACGCGGCTGCAACTGGCTTATTCGTACACAACGAGCCACACTGATTGAGTCGGCTGAACATTTAAAGTTTTTCATGAATTGGACAGAGCCGGAAAAACATAAACCAAAACAGGTACGCATGGAAGTTATGCTTGATCAGGCCACTCAATCTGTTTTTGATTATTTGCGTGAAAATGGAGAAAAGTCAATTGATTCTATATGTAATGACTTAAATATCAGCATAAATTCTGCTGCAATGATTTTGCTTGAACTTGAGTTTCAGGGAATTATTGCAGCGCTTCCGGGTAAACGATATAGGCTTAAATACGCATAGTTTTTTACAAATTCATTTTGTACAAGTCAAAATAAAGTTAAAAAAACTTTTTTTTTAAAAAATATGTAATTTTACATAATTAAAAAAAACAATCTTATGAAACTAGTATTTTTATCTATTTCAATTTTTATTTTCTGTGCAATTGGCTTACAGGCACAGGTAATAATTAATCAAAATTTTGACGGATTAACTGCAGGGACCTATGCTGTACAGCAATTAGGCGCTCCATGGACAACATGGTCTAATGCTCCGGGAACAGCCGAAGACCCTACTGTGTCAACAGCTCAAGCTGCTAGTGCTCCAAACTCATTATATTTAAATACGACAAGTCACGATTTGGTATGTAATTTTGGAGATAAAACTTCAGGTAGGTATAAAATTTCTTTCAAAATTTTTGTGGCTACCGGAAAACTAGGCTATTTCAATATTTTAAATGATTTTGCCGGTACAAATAGCGTTTGGGCAATGCAGGCATACTTTAAGTCAAATGGTTATTGCGTTGTTGATGCCGGTGCTGCATCAGCCGACTCACTTGCTTATTCAAACAACACATGGAATAATGTTATCATTATTGTTGACGTTGATGATGATTTTGCCACTATGTATTTAAATAACAATGAACTTGTCAGCTGGGTTTTCAGTTCAGGCTCTTTCGGCACGGGAACAACTCATAAATTAGATGCCATGGACTTTTTTGGATGGGATGATGATTTGCAGCCGGGATTTTATATAGATGATTTTGTTTTTGAACAAGTTACTGCACCCGAAGCTCCGATTAATCTAACAGCCACAGTTAACAACTCTGATGTTGCTCTTTCATGGACAGCACCATCGGGCAGTCCTGATTCATATACATTAGTTAGAAATAATACTGTTTTAGCTTCAGGTATATCAACATTATCATACAACGACAATGGACTCTATCCTTCAGATTATAACTATGTAGCCAAAGCTCATTATGTGGGATTAGGATATTCTCATTCCTCAAACGATACCACAGTTACTATTGCAGGAGGTATAGCCCGCAAAAATGTACTTTTTGAAGTAACAACAAGTGTTGGTTGCTACTATTGTCCGGGAGCAGCACTTGGCATGGAAGGACTTGAAAGTAATGGAAAAGATGTTGTAATTGTTGAATATCACAACAACTGGCAAGGAAGTGACCCATATACAAGTACTGCCAGCAATGCACGCTGCTCTGCATTTGCCTCTGCAATTTCCGATATTGGCAATCCCACCGCAATTGCTGATGGGTCTTTAGTTCAAGTTGGCGGAAATCATACAACCAGTTTGTATCCAAACTATTTGCCTATGTATAATGCCCGTATAAGCCGCGATGCCATTCATGATATAGATCTTACTATTGTAAAAACAGGTGTCGATACTTACGAGGCAACTGTAGTTGTTGAGCAATTGAGTAATTACTATCCAAGCAATCTTAAACTTAGAACTGCCCTTACCGAATCAAATATAAATTATTCATGGCAAGGACAAACCAAATTGCATTGGGTATGCCGTGATATGTATCCCAATGCCAATGGAACCAATCTGGATTTCTCTTCTTCCACAACCCAAACTTTCACAACAACTTTTTCAACAGCCGGATTTGTTTCCGATAATTGCGAATTTGCTGCATGGGTACAATTAGGAGCAACCGATGATGTTACCCAAGCCGTAAAAGTTAAATTAAATACCGTTACAGGTATTGAGCAAAGCAAGACAAATTCATGGAATATTTATCCAAATCCTGCCAATAACCAACTTACAATTTCAGGTATGGAAAAAGCTCAATACGAAATTATCAATATCAATGGTCAGGTTGTAATGTCCGGTTTAATAGAAAACGGCTTTGAAACCATTAATATTAGTAATTTAAACAATGGCAGTTATTTTGCACGTATAATTGGTAGTGAAGTAATTGTTAAACCTTTTGTTGTTCAATAAATTTTATTAAATATCAAGTTAAAAGCCATCTATTCGGATGGCTTTTTTTATTGACTTATATCATATAGTTTCAGTAATAAAACATTGGTCAAAATCGTAACTTTATAAAAAATTTCATGCCTAAATCCGAAATAAAAACATATCCGCTAACAGGTTTAAGCTGTGCATCCTGTGCACTTAACGTTGAAAACAAATTAAAAACCCAAAAAGGCGTAATTCATGCAAATGTTAATTATGCCAATTCTACAGTACTTTTAGAATATAATCCGGACGAACAAACATTGTCAAATTTAAAAAAAACAATTCAATCAATAGGTTATGACATTTTATTAGATGGTGACGAAATTACTGAACAAGAAAAAATCAAAATAAAAGAAAGTAAAATTTTAAAAACAAATACTATCTGGGCATCGGTATTGGCACTGCCAATAGCAATCATATCAATGTTTTTTCCAGACATTCCTTATTCCGACTGGTTAATGCTGGTTCTGGCAACGCCGGTTGTTTCATGGTTCGGACGTGGTTTTTTTATAAGTGCTTATAAACAAACAAAAAACAAAACAGCCAACATGGATACTCTTGTAGCCCTTAGCACAGGAGTGGCATATCTATTCAGTTTGTTTAATCTTTTATTTCCTGATGTCATAAAGGTTGCCGGACAGCACCCCCCCATTTATTTCGAAGCCTCCGCCGTTGTTATTGCCTTTATTTTATTAGGCAGAACATTAGAAGACAAAGCAAAGTCAAATACTTCATCTGCGATAAAAAAACTTATGGGTTTACAGCCAAAAACAGCAAATATCATAAATGATGAGGGAATAGTAAACGAAATAGCAATAGCATCAATAAAAGCGGGAGACAAAGTATTGGTTAAACCAGGTGAAAAAATTCCCGTTGACGGAGAAATATTATCTGGCTCATCATTTATAGATGAGAGCAGTATTACCGGCGAGCCTATTCCAGTTGATAAGGAGCCGGGAAGCAAAGTATATGCCGGCACAATAAATCAAAAAGGCAGTTTTACTTTTTTGGCTAAAAAAGTCGGATCCGAAACCATGTTGTCGCAAATAATTAAAATGGTTCAACAAGCTCAAGGAAGCAAGGCCCCCGTTCAAAAACAGGTTGATAAAATTGCGGGAATTTTTGTCCCTGTTGTATTGATAATAGCATTATTAAGTTTGTTAATATGGATTTTGGCGGGTGGTGATGATGCTTTAACACATGCTTTTCTTGCAATGGTTTCGGTTTTGGTAATAGCTTGTCCATGTGCGCTTGGGCTTGCAACACCAACTGCCATAATGGTAGGCATAGGCAAGGGGGCTGAAAACGGCATTCTTATCAAAGATGCCGAAAGCCTTGAAGCAGCCCACAAAACAAACATAGTGGTTCTTGATAAAACGGGTACTATTACGGAAGGAAAACCTGCGGTTACAAATTTTGAATGGATTTACTCTGACGGTGAAAAAAAAGAATTAAACAAAATTTTATTTTCCCTGGAATCTCTTTCGGAACATCCCTTAGCTGATGCCATTACTAATTATATTGACTTAAAATCATCAAAAACCGAATTGCATGATTTTGAAAATTTTCCCGGAAAAGGAGTTGTTGCAAAGTATCAAAGCAATATTTATCTGGCTGGAAATGAAAAGCTAATGAATAGCTACAATATTCAAACCGATGCTGTAAGGCATAAAATTGAACTGTGGCAAAAAGAAGCAAAATCCGTTATCTTTTTTGCCCGCGACACAGAATTAATAGCAATTGCGGGGATTGCCGATAAAATAAAAGAGACCTCGATTGAGGCAATAAAAGCCTTACAGAAAAATCATATTGATGTTGTATTATTAACGGGTGATAATGAGTTAACAGCAAAGGCAGTTGCAGATAAAACAGGTATAAAAAACTTCAGGGCAAATATGTTTCCTGCGGATAAGGCAGCATTTATAAAAGAATTGCAGGAAAAAGGCAATATTGTAACAATGGTAGGCGACGGCATAAATGACTCACAGGCATTGGCTCAGGCTAATGTGAGCATAGCAATGGGAAAGGGCTCTGACATAGCCATGGATGTTGCAAACATGACGATTATAACCTCTGATTTAAAAATGATTTATAAAGCGATACGACTATCAAAGTTTACAACAAATACAATTAATCAAAATCTTTTCTGGGCATTTATATATAACTTAATTGGTATTCCAATTGCAGCAGGTATTCTATTTCCCATCTGGGGGTTTATGCTTAATCCAATGATAGCAGGCGCTGCTATGGCAATGAGTTCTGTATCGGTAGTTATGAACAGCCTTAGATTAAAAACAAAAAAGCTAATTACAAGCAATTAGTTTTTAGATTCATTAAGTTTTTGGAAATAAAAGCACCTGTAGCGCTTAATTGCTTTTGTCAATCAGGAATTTCCATTTCACCGGAAAAAAGCACGAATTTTTTGTTCATATCATATACCACAGCAAATTGTCCGGGCGCAATACCATGTTGCATCTCCTTGGTTTTTATGTAAAATCCATTTGCTTCCTTACGAATCAAGGCATTTGAGAACGTTGGAGTATGCCTTATTTTTACTGTCGCTTCAATTTCTTCTTTTTCTTTTATTTCAAAAGGATATAGAACATGAGGGTTTTTTACAAAAATTTCGCTGCCATAAACCTCTTCCGGCTCATAACCACAAGCAATAAACACATTGTTGGTTTCGGCATCCTTTTTTACCACAAACCATGGACCTCCCGAAAGGCCAAGCCCTTTACGTTGGCCAACAGTAAAAAACCAATGACCATCGTGCTCTCCAATAATTTTCCCAGAGGTTATTTCAATAAAATTTCCTTTCTTTTTGCCAAGCAGATGAGTTACAAAGTCCTTATAATGATTGCGCCCTATAAAGCATATACCCTGGCTGTCCTTTCGATTTGCATTAGGCAAATTCAATTTTGATGCCATTTTGCGTACTTCGGTTTTAGAAAGCTGCCCTATAGGAAAAATTAAACGCGAAATTTGTTTGGCATTTAGCTGTGCCAGAAAATAAGTTTGGTCTTTAACTTCATCTTTTGCAGTACATAAAAAACGACCCTTTTCTGTGTCTTCAATCCATGCATAATGGCCTGTGGCAAGCCTGTCGTATTTAAATCCCACTTTTTCTTCAAAGGCTCCAAATTTAATTAACTGATTACAAAGCAAATCAGGATTAGGAGTTCTGCCAGCCTTTAAAGTTTCAACATGGTATTGTACCACCATATCCCAATACTCATTATGCAATGGAATTATTTCGAAATTAAGATTAAACTTCCTTGCCACCAACTTACACAAGTCAATGTCTTCCTCCATTTTACAGTCGTAGCCAGTAAAATCGTGAGAAGGTCCAATTGCTATGTAAAAAAGATCGGGTACAATTCCCTGCTCTATCAACATTTTAGTGGCAACCGAACTGTCAACACCTCCGGAAATCAATAATGCAGTGGAAGGTTTGCTGTTCATATTCAATCGTTATTCATAAAGCCCTGCTTTTGCAGAACTTCTAAAAAGACTTTGGAAAACGCAACATTATCAGCTTTTGTATAGCGTTTCTGAGTAAATACCTGCGCCAGGTTATCCACATTGCTATCAGTAACAAACTTTTTATATTCATCGGAATTTTCTTTTTCCGAATACAAATTGTTTATTGTGCTGTCATCAAAAGCATTGTAAGTTTCATAATGTACCACAGCGCGCATTGGCAACCTGTCGGTAAGGGGAGGTGTTTCATCAGGATAACCAATTACAACAGTGGTTATTGGCACAACTCCTTTGGGCAATTTTAGCACATCAATAATTTTATTCGCGGTATATGTGGTCGTTCCCAAATAAACAGTACCCAGACCAAAATGTTCAGCAGCAACAACACAATTTTGGGCTGCCAATAATGCATCTATTGCTGCTGTCATAAACGAGAGGAAATTATCGTATCCGGGATTGGCGTTACGTAAATTACACCAATGAATAAATCTGTTGAAGTCGGCACAAAAAGTAAGTACTGCAGGCGCTTTAGTTACCATCGGCTGATTGAAA
>CAZJYL010000054.1:0-11618 GCA_964550265.1 uncultured Bacteroidaceae bacterium | reverse complement strand
ATACTATTCCGATGTAGCTGTTTCCCTTGGTATTGCTTTCATTCGTGTTTTATGTGAGTTGTAAAATATTTTTGTGAGCGGGGCGTGGGGCTGTAGAAGCGCGGACGTGAAGTGCGCTGGAGCACGATAATACAGTCGCGAAGCGCAAAAGTTCGAGAATACGGGCGCAAACACAAAATCACAAGACGTTAAGCAGGCAGAAAAATATATTTTCCGTCAATAACATCCAGCTTGATGTTTCTGTTGTCGGGTATGTTTCCTGCCAAAAGTTGCTTCGAAAGTTCGTTTATGATTTTCCTTTGAATAAGCCGCTTAATTGGACGTGCTCCCATTTGCGGGTCATAGCCTTCGTTTGCCAGCTCGTTTAAAGCATAACTTGTATATTCAAGTTTTATATTCTGATTTTCAAGCATTTTTACAAGCAAATTCAGTTGCAACACAACCACTTCTTTAATTTCATCAGCCAATAAAGGCTTAAACATTATGATTTCGTCAACTCTGTTTAAAAACTCGGGGCGCAAAGTATGTCGCAGCAAACCAAATACATCTTCACGGGTTTTTCTAAAAACCTGATTTTCGGTTCCCTGTGTTAAGTTATCATAATTATCGCGTATAATTTCGGCACCCAAATTACTCGTCATGATAATAATCGTATTTCTGAAATTGGCAGTTCTGCCTTTATTATCGGTTAAACGGCCTTCATCGAGCACCTGTAGCAAAATATTAAATACGTCGGGGTGAGCTTTTTCTATTTCGTCGAGTAATACCACGCTATACGGTTTGCGTCTTACAGCTTCGGTAAGCTGCCCGCTTTCATCATAACCTACATATCCCGGAGGTGCGCCAATCAATCTCGACACACTATGTCTTTCCTGATATTCGCTCATGTCAATCCGCACCATACTGTTTTCGTCGTTAAACATATATTCAGCCAAAGCCCGCGCCAGTTCTGTCTTTCCCACTCCGGTAGTTCCAAGAAAAATAAAAGAACCTATAGGCCTTTTTTCGTCGCTCAGACCGCTACGGCTACGCCGTATTGCATCACTTACCGCTTCAATTGCCGCATCCTGCCCAACAACCCGCTTATGCAATTCTTCTTCAAGATGCAATAATTTTTCTTTTTCGCTTTGAAGCATTCTGCTTAATGGAATACCCGTCCATCGCGAAACAATTTCGGCAATTTGTTCTGCATCAACTTCCTCGTTTATCAAAGCATGCCCTGATTTCTTATTCTTAACAGAGTCTTCCAGTTCACGCAACAATGTTTCGGCTTCTTTGATTTTTCCGTAACGCAACTCGGCAACCTTTCCATAATCACCCTGCCGTTCGGCCTGCTCGGCATCGAATTTATAATCTTCTATCTGTTTTTTGGTTTGCTGAATTTTATCGACAACTTCTTTTTCTTCTTTCCACTGGGCAACAAGAATATTGCGGTTTTCGGTCAAAATAGAGATTTCTTTATTCAGACTGCTCAGTTTTTGTTCGTCGTTTTCCCGCTTTATAGCCTCTCTTTCTATTTCCAGCTGACGTATTTTACGCTCCAATTCATCAAGCTCTTCGGGAACTGAATTTATTTCAAGACGCAATTTACTTGCTGCCTCATCTATCAGGTCAATGGCTTTGTCGGGTAAAAATCTGTCAGTTATGTACCTGTTGGATAATTCCACGGCAGCCAATATGGCTTCGTCCATTATTCTGACCTGATGATGCGTTTCGTAACGCTCTTTAAGCCCGCGTAAAATACTTACCGAGTCTGCCGGCGAAGGTTCATCAACAATTACTACCTGAAAACGGCGTTCTAAAGCCTTGTCTTTTTCGAAATATTTTTGATATTCATTTAATGTGGTGGCTCCAACTGCACGCAATTCGCCACGAGCCAAAGCAGGTTTTAGAATGTTTGCCGCGTCCATTGCGCTTTGACTTGCTCCGGCACCAACCAGGGTGTGGATTTCGTCAATAAACAAAATTATATGCCCGTCGCTCTCAATTACTTCTTTAATTACACTCTTAAGGCGCTCTTCGAACTCGCCCTGAAATTTAGCCCCTGCAATAAGAGCTCCCATGTCGAGCGAAAAAATAACCTTGTCTTTTAAGTTTTCGGGCACGTCACCTTTTATGATTCTGTGCGCAAGACCCTCGGCTATGGCAGTCTTACCTACGCCCGGCTCTCCTATGAGAATAGGGTTGTTTTTTGTTCTGCGTGTCAGAATCTGTAATATGCGGCGTATTTCTTCGTCGCGTCCTATTACAGGGTCCAATTTACCTTTCGATGCCAGTTCATTCAGGTTGCGTGCATATCTGTTCAATGCATTGTATTGATTTTCGGCATCGGCACTGGTTACTTTACTGCCTTTTCTGAGGTCGTTAATTGCCAGTTTCAACTCTTTTTCGGTAACTCCGCCATCTTTCAATATACGCTCCGCCACAGCATCGCTTTCAACTAATCCAAGCAAGATATGCTCAAGACTAACAAATTCATCGCCCAATTCCTTTTGCTTTGCAATGGCTTGCTGAATAGTCTTTAGTGCCGAAGGAGCAAGATAAGGCTGACCTCCTTCCACTTTGGGACGCGATTCTATTTCCTTGTCCGACAATTGCTTCATAACAACAGCATTTGCCCCAAGCTTTTTAAGAAGATATGGAGTAATTTGTTCGTCTTTTTCCAATAAAGTGCTGAATATATGTACGTCTTCAATAGCCTGATTCCTGTTTTCAAATGCTTTTTGAAAGGCTGAAGTAATTATTTCCTGACTTTTAATTGTGAATGATTCAAGGTTCATATTAAATTTTTTTTACGCCTATCAAAAGTCTGTCCATTAAAAAAATACAATATTTTTTAGTCAAATTGACAGTCTTTATTGAATTACTCGGACATTTTGACATTGCGATTTTCCCAGATAATAGTGTTTTGTTATTGTAGTTTTGCAATTTGAAATTAAAATTAAGTTTCATATCATATATTTGTATTTTTAATCACTAGTAGAACTATTGAAATGGAAAATAAACCTACACTTATAATCGGCGCAAGCCCTAACCCGACAAGATATTCGTATTTGGCAACAATCAAATTGGCGGAAAACGGACATACGGTTTATCCCTTAGGCATAAAAAGCGGAAAAATAGGCAACCATGATATTATGTTGTCCGAAATATCCAATGTTTTTATTCATACAATAACTTTATATATTTCCCAAAAGCATCAGAAACAATGGGAAGACTATATTTTGAAATTAAAGCCCAAAAGAATCATTTTTAATCCCGGGGCGGAAAACGAAGAATTGTTTGCAAAAGCAAGCGGGCAAGGAATAGAATGTTTGGAGGCATGCACGCTGGTAATGCTGGCAAGTGGCAGTTATTAATGCAAGGTTTTTAAGTTTTTAATTGCTTTTTCAGGACTTTCTGCTTTAAACACGGCATTTCCAGCCACAAGAATGTCGGCGCCGGCCTTAATAATGTCTTTTGAATTAAATTCGTTTACTCCCCCATCCACTTCAATAAGACAATTTAAATTCAAACTGTCTCGCAGCTGTTTTAGTTTTTTAATTTTTCCCAATGTGCTTTCGATAAACTTTTGACCTCCGTAGCCGGGATTAACCGACATAAGCAACACAAAATCGAGATCGGGCAGTATTTCACTTAAAACATCTATGCCTGTATGTGGATTAAGGACAATACCCGCTTTGGCTCCAAGTTCTTTTATCTGATTTACCATCCTGTTCAGATGAATGTTGCCTTCGTAATGAATGCTGATACAATTTGCTCCGGCCTTAACGAATTGTTCTATGTACCGCTCTGGCCTGGTTATCATAAGATGAACGTCAAGAGGTTTTTCAGAAATGGCAGCCACGGCTTCTATTATCGGAAATCCAAAGGAAATATTAGGTACAAAAATTCCATCCATAACATCAATATGAATTAAATCGGCTTCGCTGCGATTTAGCATTTCGATGTCTCTGGCAAGGTTTTGAAAATTTGCAGATAAAATTGATGGCGCAACAAGTATCGACATAGGTTTTTTTGCAAAGATAATAAAATGAAAAAAGAATAATTGGCAGAAAATAATCATGTTTGAAATCAAAAATTAATTGTAATTCAAAATTCTTCGGCAAGTTTTCGCATTGTATTTTATATTGGTATTTTTGCAAATTAAATTACTGTCGTTTTTATGTATATTTTCTTGATTTTCTGCTTTATTTTGCTGGCAAGCATAGGCGTTTTTATATTGCCGCCACGTCTAAAGCATTTATGGACATTGATTTTGACCATTGGCACCATTATTATTTCCTGTTATTCTGCCTTTAATGTTTTGGTGCAGGGCAATGAACTAATAATTTATGGTTTCGATATTGCCCGTTCTCAGTCACCATTGATGGTAATAGACAATTTATCGGCTTTTTTCATCTTAATCATCAGCTTTACTTGGCTTACGGGTCTGATTTATGCACGCGGCTATCTTAAATCATACATGGAAAGTAAATCGCAACTGCATATCTCGCTGCACCTGTTTGCTTATTTATGGCTGGGATTTTCGATGATTGCGGTTGCCATTGTGCAAAACTTTATATCATTTCTTATTGTATGGGAGCTAATGACATTGTCGTCGTTTATTTTGGTGATATTCGATGCCGAAGACCGTGTTGTGCTAAAAGCAGGCATAAACTATTTAATTCAAATGCATATTGGCTTGTTATTTCTTATAGCAGCCATGCTTATTGCAAACACACAGGCATCGGTTTATGAATTTGGTCAGTTAAGTCATTATTTCTCAGGCCATTCTAATTTTGCACTTTTTATGCTTTTCTTTATAGGCTTTGGCATAAAAGCAGGTTTTATTCCTTTTCATTCATGGCTGCCAAAAGCTCATCCGGCTGCGCCTTCGCATGTGTCAGGTGTGATGTCGGGCGTGATGATAAAAATGGGAATTTACGGAATATTGCGTGTTTTACTTTCGGTTGAAAATGATTTGATGAGTATTGGAGTATTGATTTTAGGAATATCTGTTCTTAGCGGAATTTTTGGAATTCTACAGGCAATAATTCAAGGCGACATAAAAAAATTGCTGGCTTACAGCAGTATTGAAAATATCGGCATCATAGGTATGGGAATAGGGCTTGGAGTAATTGGTCTGGCTACAAAAAACGATTTATTGTCACTGCTTGGATTCAGCGGTGCATTGTTGCATGTTTTGAATCATTCCTTGTTTAAGTCCATGTTGTTTTATGCTGCCGGCTCCGTTTATAAATCTACTCATACACGCAATATAAATGAACTTGGAGGCTTAATTAAAAAAATGCCATACACGGGAACATTCTTTATTATAGCTTCCGTGGCTATTTGCGCATTACCTCCGCTAAACGGCTTTATTTCGGAATATTTAATTTATTCGGGCATAATTACGAGCCTTGGAACAGCATCGTTTTATCAGTCGCTTATCCTTGTTTTTTCAATTATAGCATTGGCTTTAATAGGAGGAATGACTCTTTTTGCATTCACAAAAGCATCGGGACTGATATTTCTTGGTGAAGCCAGAAGCGAAAAAGTATCTGAAGCAAAAGAATCTCCAAAATCTATGTTGTGGCCGCTCGCAGCAATAACGGTTTTGGTTTTTGCCATTGGATTAGTGCCTTTAATATTAGTTAAGCCCGTTTTTTCAATTATCTCGCAGTGGTTTACCTTTGACAATGCCGATATGATTTCATCGATATTTGTTCTGAACATGCAAAACATAAGCATAGTTTGCGGCGTATTTGTTGTGTTGAGTTTACTATTACTGCTGTGGCGCAAACTTCATTTAAAAAACAAAACCACCAAAACAGGCCCAACATGGGGATGCGGATATACGGCACCAACATCTTCCTTGCAATATACTTCCACATCATTTGCCGACAATATTGGAAATCTGGCTCAACCGGTTTTGCAAACAAAAAAAGAACTTCCGCTTATTGATAAAAACGATTTGTTTCCTGCCTCTGCATCGTTTGAATCAACGCCACATGATGTTATTCAAGAAAAATGGATTGATAAACCAACTGCTACCATATTGAACTGGCTTAAAAAAATGGCGCGTATGCAGACAGGGCGCATTGAACATTATATTCTATATGCTTTTGCATTCATGATACTGATTTTTGTTTTAACGTATTTCAATTTGCTTTAATCATGATGACAATAATATTTATTTTATTGACCGCCGTCTTATTCCCGGGGATAATCGTAAGAGCCAAAAGTATTTTTGCCGGTCGCAAAGGTCCGGGATTATTTCAGCCATTAAAAGATGTGATGCTTCTTTTTCAAAAGGGTAATGTAATCAGCACAACCACAAGCTATATATTTAAAATTGCCCCTGCCATAGGTCTGGCTTCGGTACTCAGCGCCACATTGGTTTTACCCTTTGGACCATTCCCTGCACTAATCTCGTTCAATGGCGATATTGTGTTTTTTGCCTATATGCTGGGAATTGGCAAGTTTTTTCTGATAATTGCAGCATTGGATACGGGCTCGGCATTTGAGGGCATGGGAGCAAACCGCGAAGCATTATATTCGCTGCTTGCAGAGCCTGCTTTCTTTATTCTGGCGGGTACATTGGCCATGCTTACAGGCTACTCCTCGTTTAATGAAATATTAATCGGATTATACAACCCCGATAACAGCTATATATTAATTTACAGCATAATCAGCGTAATTGTTTTAGCGCAAATAATGCAGGTTGAAAACAGCCGAATGCCGGTTGACGACCCAAAGACACATTTAGAACTCACAATGATTCATGAAGTAATGATACTCGATTATTCAGGATTCGACAAAGCACTAATCCATATTACAAGCTGGCTGAAATTTGCCCTGTACTCTACTTTGATTTTTGATGTTTTAATACCCGTTCAATGGGACAAAGGTATTCAGTTCGGACTTTTTGCCGTTATTGCTGTTTCGCTGGCTGTTTATATAGGGTTTATTGAATCGTTTAAAGTGCGCAATAAAATCGGACGGAATCCCGTGTTTTTATTTACGATATCTGTTTTGGCCTTATTGGCATTTGTGGTGGTTTTAGTATTAACGGAAAAAATGATTTTGTCATGATGGAGTTTCTGATAGTTGCATTTGCAGCCACGCTTATTTATTTATCGGCTGCACACCGGTTTAGGGTATTTGCCCGGTTTATGGGTGCACAAGGCGTTCTGATTTTTGGCATTGCCCTGCTGGAATTGAACGAAATGGCTACCGCCAACCTTGTTTTAGTGGTTGCAGAAACACTTTTGTTTAAAGGAATAATAGTCCCATTCATGTTGTTCTACATAATAAGGCGTACACAGGTATTTAAGGTTCATGCACAAGCTACCCCGTCATTTTATATTTTAATTCTTAATGCTACCGCCCTGATTGTTTCTGTTGTGATTGCCTATACTCTGCAAAACCCCTATATTAATACTGTTTTCATGACTGTTGCTCTCTATGCCCTGTTGAGCGGATTGATAATTATTGTTACGCATAAACTTATTATATCTCACCTGATCGGATTTCTTATAATAGAAAATGCCGTATTTCTTTTTACCATTGCCTTAGGCAACGAAATGCCCGCTCTCATTAATATTGCAATGCTTCTGGATATTTTTGTCGGGGTGCTTATCATGGGATTTTTCGGCATGCGCCTAAAACCCGATACAGATGACTTAACACAATTAAAAGACTAAGATATGGAGCTGATTTTATTCTTTTCAACGGCCTTGCTTTTTGCTTCTGCCATATTAATAATGCGGAATAAAATATTTACCCGTCTTGTTTCTGTTCTTTATGCCATCCTTCTTATAGGATTGTCGGTTCATGGCTGGTTTAACCTAAACAAAACCTTTATTCATTATTTTACATTTTCGCATGAGGGAATGCTTTTGCTCAGCACTCTGGCCATAATTTCATTGCCTACCTTCTATCATGGCTTCAGATATACATATAATTCAACAACAAGACATTTCAATATCTATCATGCTTCGATGATTGCACTGATGACATTTATGGCAGGCGCTTATTTGTCGAACTCTATGACAATGCTTTGGGTATTTGTTGAAGCCACAACTCTTTCGGTAGCCGCACTGATATATCACGACCGTAACAAACAAGCTCTTGAAGCCACATGGAAATATGTTTTTATATGTTCGGTAGGTATCTCCATAGCGTATGTGGGCATATTGCTGCTGGGATTTATTTACGGACGGTACGATGCCGCCAGTCTCACATTTAATGAGTTTTCGCTACTTATCAGCACAGCCAATCCCATTTATTTGAAAGTTGCATTCGTATTTGTTCTTGTTGGGTTCAGCACCAAAATGGGATTATTCCCCATGCACTCTGTAACTATTGATGCACACTCCGTTGCTCCGGCTCCAGTTAGCGCATTAATTTCAACTACACTTATGAATGTAGGCTTTTTGGCAATTTTCAGAGTGTTTTCGCTGTTTTCGTCAACGGAGATTTTGCCGTTCATGCAAAACTCACTGGTGCTTACCGGAGTTCTGTCGTTGCTTATAGCTGCCGGTTATATGCTGAAAGCATACCACATTAAGCGTATGTTTGCATATTCAAGTCTTGAAATGATGGGTCTGGTGGCAATAGCGCTGGGTAGTGGCAAAAGCGGATATTATGCGGCAATACTGCTTGTTATTCTGCACTCCTTAGTAAAAAGTTCAATATTCTTTTCCATGGGGCAATTTAAACAAGTAAATCAGTCCTATGAGTTGAAACAAGTTGGCAATTATATGAAAAACTATTCGGCAGGCGCTTTATTGCTGCTTTGTTCAGTTATATTTATTATAGCCATTCCGCCATCGGGAATATTCATCAGCGAAATACTGATTTTTAAATCTCTTATCGAACAGCAGCAATGGCTTACTTTTATCATAACAGCACTACTGCTAACCGCCGTTATTTATGCGCTGCTAACCCGCGTTTTGCATATTTTGTTTTCCGATGCATCGGAACCAATAGAAAAAACAAAGACAGATGAAAAAATAAATGTAATTGAAACAGTGCCACAATATGTCCTGTTGCTTATTGTTGCCGTATTGTGCTTTTACCAGCCCCCGTTTCTGGTTGACGCCATAAATGCAAGTATTGAATCACTTCCTAAATAATCCGACATGAAGGAAAGCCATATTATATTACCCACAAACCCCGCAGTATTTTCAACAGATGATTTGCCCGAAATTGATTATGTGCAGTTCTGGCAGGAATTATCATCTCTTATGCAGGACGAAAATAATCATATAGTTGCATATTTCCCTTTGCTGCTTGATACTAATAAATGGAAATTTATCTGTGCCGTTGCCGACGACAATAAACAAAATATCCGTGTTTACTCACATACTTGCTTGCGTGAGCATGCAAAATTGGAATCGCTTACACCAAATATAAATGCCATACATATATTTGAGCGCGAAATGCACGAAAATCACGGAATTGAGTTTCCGGGAAATCCATGGCTAAAACCTGTCCGCTGGCCATACAACAGATACGACCCTGGCAGTTGCATGAATAATTATCCTTTCTTTAACATAGAAAGCAAAGATTTACATCAGGTTGGTGTTGGGCCCGTTCATGCCGGCGTGATAGAACCCGGACATTTCAGGTTTATTTGCAGCGGCGAAACCGTTCATCATCTCGAAATACATTTGGGATACCAGCACAGAGGAGTTGAGGAACTTTTTGTTTCCAAAAGCAATTATCTGCAAAAAGCCATATTAAGTGAATGCATAGCGGGTGATACGGCAGTGGGTCATTCTTTGTGCTACTCCCAACTTATTGAGCAACTAGCTTCGGCAAGCGTTTCAGAATCTTTGTCGAAAGAACGAATCATAGCATTGGAACTTGAACGAATAGCCATACATATTGGCGACACGGCTGCATTATGTGCCGATATTGCATACCAACTCGGGCAGGTCGTTTGCGAATCGCTTAGAACGGTGGTTATCAACACAACCCAGTTTTGGTGCGGGAACAGATTAGGCAAAGGTTTTATACGCCCGGGAGGCACATACTACCCCATAACAAAAAAAATAACAGACGAGATTTTAAAGAATCTGGAATATGTTGAAACCCGTTACAAAGAAATGGTGGCTCATTTATATTCAATGCCGGGAACTCTTACCCGCTTTGATGGTATAGGTCAGGTAAGCAAAGAGCAAGGAATACGGGCAGGATTAACGGGAATGGCAGCCCGCATGTGTGGAATAAAACGGGACATACGCTCGTCGCACCCTTTTCAGGCATTCAAAGACATAAATTACGAACCTGCGGTTTTCAATAGCGGCGATGTGCTTGCACGTGCTCTTTTGCGAAGAGCCGAAATATCAAAATCAATTCAGTTAATCAGGGATATAATAGACGACATTGTGAGCGGTGATTTTTCAAATGGCACAGACAATAAAACTCCTGATTATAATATGTCTTTGAAACCCGATTCTGTCTGTATTTCGATGACCGAAGGCTGGCGCGGCGAAATTGTTCATGTGGCTGTTACCGACAATGCCGGAAATATCTGCAAATACAAAATTACCGACCCTTCACTGCATAACTGGACAGGGCTTGCTTTGGCTGTGAGGAATCAGGAAATATCCGACTTCCCTATTTGCAACAAAAGTTTTAATTTGAGTTATTGTGGTTACGATTTATAATTTTGACGTATTATGAAATTTTCGCGCGAATTGCAATTGCCCGTTTTTCCGGAAAAAGAAACCGAAAAAAACAAAAATATCCGGAACGCATATCTGGGAATACCCGAAACTGGCATACTATATCACCATGGTTTACAGTTTGTTCCTAACTTAAAGGAATCTGTACTTACCGAATTATTCAGGGGCAGGCCGGTTATCAGTGCAGATATTTCAAAACAGGAACAGGACATTCTTTCGTCTTTGTGTCCTACAAATGCATTCGAAAACAATCCGTTTTGCTTGAATCTTGGCAAATGTGTGTTTTGCAAGGAATGTCATTTTGCCATGCCGGAAAAAATTCGTTTCACAAACGATTATAAAATAGCCAGCAACGATCCTGAAATGCTGAAAATTTATCCGGGGCAGGATAAGCCTATAGAGTTTAATGATGCTATCAGGCGAAAAGAAGTAAAAAAACTTTTCCGCAAGGCTTTGAAACTCAGGCAGGTTTCGGCAGCGGGAGACAATTCCTGCGAGTTGGAGCTAAATGCGTCGGGCAATGTAAACTTCGACATGGGTCGCTACGGTATCGAGTTTGTGGCTTCGCCAAGGCATGCCGACGGAATAGTTATAACAGGACCCATATCCGAAAATATGGCAGAAGCACTGCAGACAACATGGGATGCTGTGCCATCGCCAAAAGTGTGCATCTTGGCCGGAGTTGATGCCATATCCGGTGGTATTTTTGCAAACAGTCCTGCTTTAAACCGTAGTTTTTTGTCGAAATACAAAATAGACTTGTATGTTCCGGGCAATCCCTGCCATCCATTAACATTTATTAACGGGGTTTTGTCGTTAATAGGGAAATAAATTGTTTAATAAAATTTTTAATGTTCTCTGTGCCCTCGAGCCCGGCGGGGTTAACTTTTCTTTTTCATTGCCAAAAGAAAAGTAACAAAAGAAAAGCTAGTCGCTTGA
>CAZJYL010000053.1:3196-11625 GCA_964550265.1 uncultured Bacteroidaceae bacterium | reverse complement strand
GTTTCTGACGGCTTAAAAATCTTCGTCGGTTACGTCTAATAAAACTATTAAAATCCGTCCACTTAATCGGATTTACATAACGTTCCATACTATTTCTACGAAATAAAGCCAAAAATTAAATTTTAAGCAAAGATAGTTAAAGCCTATTAAACAGCAAAGTTGATTTTTATCAGGCGGTATTTTGCAGTTTTACACTTACTTACCGTTTAAAAATATTATATTTCAAGTAAACGAAACTTTTGTTAGTTTTGCAAAAAAACAGTTATGCGTTTATTTTCAGTTATTGTAATTTTTCTTTTTTCTCTAGCACTCTTTGCCCAGCAATCAAATAATTTAAAATTAACACATAATAAAAAACCGTCAAAATCGACTGAGTTTAATGTTGGAGATAAAATCATTGTGTTTTATTCTGATACAAGCGAAATAAGTGGAATTATAAAAAGCATTGATAAAACCAATATCATGCTTGACTCCGTTCCGGTTCCCGTAAATAAAATTCAGGTAATTGTTGATCGTAATCCAAAATCCGCTTTTTTTAAAATAGCAGGAGCCGGGATGATTATTGGAGGCGTTGCTCTTACAGTTACCGGCTTATACTTAGGGGTTTCGGGTCTATTGTCAATTTCGGCAGAATCTTTATTTTTGGTTCCAACGGCCTTGGTTTTAGATTATTTTGGCGTTTCTTTTATTACAAAAGGAATAAATAAATTAGGAAACAAGGGTAAATTATACGACGTTAAAAACAAATACATAATTGAAGTGATTGAATTATAGGCAATTAATTACTTCATATTTGATTTGCAACCATTAACGAAACTATCTCAACCTTTAACTTAATTATTTTATTACAATACTTTTATAAAAAAAGTATTGTTTTTACCTTTACGTAAATAAAATAGTCAAATTTGATGCAACATTTTGTTTTGTAAAAATGTCTGATGTTCAGCAAATAGATCCTAATCGTTTTCTGGATGAAGTTCAGCTGGTAAAAAATTGTCTTGCCGGCAGAACTGATTCTCAGGAATTACTTTATAGGCGTTATGCCTCTAAAATGTTTGGCGTTTGTTTGCGATATGCAAAAAACAAGATGGAAGCAGAAGATATTTTACAGGAAGGTTTTGTTAAGGTGTTTCAATATCTGAAAAGTTTCAGATGTGATGGCTCATTGGAAGGATGGGTGCGCAGGATTATGGTAAATACTGCTATTAATTATTACAAGTCAAATTTAAAATATCTTCAAACCCTAAATATAGACGATTGCACAAATGAACAAACAGCATCTGTAGAAGCTGCCGACAATATAAGTTTAAAAACATTGCTTAACCTTATTCAAAAATTGCCTGAAGGATACAGAATGGTATTTAATTTATATGTTATAGAAGGATATAGCCATAAAGAAATTGCAAATATGCTTAACATAAGCGAAAACACATCAAAATCGCAACTTTCGAGGGCAAGAAAAGTTTTGCAAAACAAGCTTAAAACAATTAATGCCGAGTGTTATGAACAGATTGCATGATGATGAGTTAGACCGGCTATTTGCAAAAAAGCTTGGCAATTTAAAGGCTGAACCACCTGAAAACACGTGGAAAAAAATTGCAGCAGGTATTACCGTTACCACGGCAACTTCAACTATAGCTTTTTCCAGTATTATTAAATATGTAATCTGGTCGCTTTACACTATTACAACTTTTTCTTTACTAACTATTTCAAGCCCATCTTCAACCAAGATAAATAAATCATTCCAAAATAATTCACAAAATTCTACAGTGGTGTATTGTGAAAATCAAAAAATGCCCAATTTGTATTCAATTAATGAAATACCCGTAAATCTAAATACTGACATTCATATTCCTTATCGAAATAATATATTATTGGTTAACCATGCAGAAACAGAATATGATTTAACCGAAGTTTCAAATCTTAAAAACACAGAGCAAGACTCAAATGAACTTAATGTATTAAATACTATTGCTTCCAGTCAGCTTGAAATGCCGGAAACAGACTTTGTTTTACCAAAATCATTTTTATCCGATGTAAATTTTTCTCAAACAGAAATTATTCCTTTATGGCTTGAATTAAACAGCCAGACCGGAATAGATATAATGGATTTTGGAATACAAAACAATAATAGGGTTTTATCAATGGCCACTAATGCGGGAATCGAATTGGCTTTTCATTTTTCCGATTTTTATTTAAGTACAGGTATAAATTCTATTAGCTTATTTAAACAAAATAATTATAACTATGCCATAAAAGAATATAAGCCTATTGGCGAATATACTATGGTAGATTCCATGTCATTTATACCAAGTATTGACTCTGGTGGGAACTCATATTTTATTCCGCAATTTTATACCAGCACACATCTGGCATACGACTCGGTAAATATTTATTATACCACAAAAAATCAGGACAAATACCAATATCTCGAAATTCCATTTTCTATAGGTGTGCAAAAAGATTTCAATAAATTTTCCGTTTTTGCTCAAAGTGGCTTTACCTACTCGTTTCTAATTAATCATTCGGAAAAAACCTCGGATGACTACTACAATGAAAACAATAGTTATCCTCTATTTTGGCAAAACCAATCTCTTTCGTACAACAATAATTTTTGGTCGTTTATGTTGGCAGCAGGTATTAGTTATAATGTAAATGCAAAGCTTTCGTTAGGGATACAGCCAACCTATCGTTATTATATTAGTCCGTTCTCGGCATAAATTAATCAAATAGCAAAATCACCGGTTAGTTATGGACTTAGATTTAAATTATCATATAAATTTCCATATTAATGAAATTAATATTCGTTTTATTATTTAGCATCGTAATATTTTCTACAGGGTTAGCGCAAAGGGGAATTGGGATTAACGGGCACGTTCTTTCCTTTCAAAATAATTTGCCTATTTCAAATAAAAAAGTTTTTATTGTTATTGAATCATCAGCTCAGCCTTATTTGCAAAACATTCATAATCTGATTTACACTGAAAGCGACGGCTCATTTTCATTTTACACACATTATTTACCTAACAATATCTTTCCTTTACAAGTAGCCGCCTATACTTATGATTCAAATTTTAAACGCGAAGGTTATCTTATAACGTTTAATCAAAACAATACGGCATGTAGTCATGTAGATATACATATCAGCACTGCCGCATTCAACTACCCTACTCATCCAATACAGTTAGAATCCGGCAACTGCGATTGTCCTGCTTATCTTAAAGCGAATTTAAATGACAGCCTGAAAAGAAATCATTTAAAAGAGGAATTTAGATGGGCAATTAACAATAAAGTCGTAAGCACGGAGCAAAACTATTCAACGCTGTTGATGCAGCCTAATAACAGTATAGAGGCAACTATAATCTTTATTGATTCCATTACCAATATTAAATACGATTCTATTCAGCTGCAATATTCAGCAAATCTTCCCGCTTCCGACTTTCATGTTTTAGCCGGAACGGTTTTTTCGGGCAACTTCCCAACAACATCGGGCGAGGCAATTCTATATGGCAGATGCGGAAATAATTATTTCAATGTAGATACTTGTTTTTATACCCAATACGGATATTACTATTTTCAGTCTGTCCCAAATTGTAATTATACAATACGCATAAACGAATCCGACAATTCAATGTCGTACAATTCCATTCCTACCTATCTTGGCTCAAAAATCAGATGGGAAGAGGCAAGTTTTATAAAACCCGCAGAAAATTGCTATAATGCCAATATCACATTGCAAAGCCAGATTACCAATACAGGTATATGCGAAATAAGCGGGCTGGTAAATAACCCGGATTTATCGGATTACGACATTTTGTTGTTTACTGAAAACATGATGCCATTTTCATATCGCAAAAGCGGAAATGATGGATATTTTCAGTTCTCCGCCCTTCCTTATGGGAATTATTTTTTAGTAAGTGAAAAATATGGCTGCCCATCGGTATCTCAATATGTTACATTGTCCGAAAGCAACCCTACGGCATTTGTATCATTAAATGTTAACACGTCAATTAACGAGCAAAACAGTTATTCTGTTTCTGTTTTTCCAAACCCTGCTGACGATTTTATTTATTTTTCTCCGGCAACAACTGGTGAAATCAATATCTTCTCCCTTGACGGGAAAATAGTGTTGACAAAAGAAATTAAAGACAACAAAGTTGATATAAGTGAATTAAACAGCGGAATATACTTTGCAAAATTTGTTATAAACGGACAACCCGCAGTTGCGCGCTTTATGAAAAACTAAAATATTTTTTGAGCCAAAAAACTAGATTAAAATCAGAATAAACAATATTCTGTATAAAACAAATGCTAATAAAACAACGTAAATTAAATTATTTTTCTTTCAAAATTTCGTAATGACGAAACTGGGTTACACGGGCATAATCAATTTTAATATGATATACTGCAGGTTCCCAAGTACTAATATCAATTGATAACGGATTTTGTGTAACATCTTCCTGATCTAATTTAATATCTTCATAAGTTTTGTAAACCACTATATCAAACTTGGTGGCTTTAGGATCTTCTATTTTAATGGTTAAAGTTTTTCCATCAGATAAAATTTTAATGTCATCCACCACTTGTTCTTGAGAATAAGCAGAGCCAACAATAAATAACATTACGATAAAAAAGAAATTACGTATCATATTTTAATGTTTTTCAAAGGCAAATATACAAAATTTGCAGAATAAAGCTAAAATAAATTGTATGAATTTGTAAAATTATTCAGCTAAAACAAGAATTTTATTTTTTTGAACTTCAACAATGCCGCCTTTAACATGAACAGAATCCTCTTTGCCATCAACGGTACGGAAATTAATATCTCCTTCTGTTATGGTGGCAATCATGGGAGCATGATTATTCAATATCTGAAAAGACCCTTCGGTTCCGGGAAATCGTGCCATACTGATTTCTCCGTTAAAAAGCATTTTTTCAGGGCTTAGGATTTCGATTTTCATAAGGCAGTTTATTTCGATTCGTCAAGCAGTTTGCGCCCTTTTTCGATAGCCTCTTCAATGGTTCCCACAAGGTTAAATGCAGCTTCGGGATATTCATCAACTTCGCCGTCCAAAATCATTTTAAATCCTTTAATGGTATCTTCAATATTAACAAATACACCAGGAATTCCCGTAAACTGAGTAGCAACATAAAATGGCTGCGACAAGAATCGCTGTACACGACGTGCACGATGAACTACCAGTTTATCTTCTTCTGATAATTCATCCATTCCAAGAATGGCAATGATATCCTGAAGCTCTTTAAGACGTTGCAAGATATTTTTAACCCTTTGGGCTGTATTGTAATGGTCTTCGCCAACAATATTGGGATCTAAAATACGTGAGGTGGAATCCAATGGATCTACAGCCGGATAAATACCAAGCTCCGAAATTTTACGGTTTAAAACGGTAGTAGCATCCAGATGGGCAAAAGTAGTGGCCGGTGCAGGGTCGGTAAGGTCATCTGCCGGAACATAAACGGCCTGAACAGAAGTGATTGAACCACGTTTTGTTGAAGTAATACGTTCCTGCATTATACCCATTTCGGTAGCCAGTGTTGGCTGATATCCTACGGCAGAAGGCATACGGCCAAGCAAGGCAGAAACTTCGGAACCTGCTTGTGTAAATCGGAAAATATTATCGATAAAAAACAATATATCGCGACCGCCTGATTTTTCATCTCCGTCACGGAAATATTCAGCAACAGTAAGTCCGCTTAATGCAACGCGTGCACGTGCTCCCGGTGGCTCATTCATTTGCCCGAATACCATTGATAACAAACTGCTTTTCAACTTTTCGATATCAACTTTCGACAAATCCCATCCTCCTTTTTCCATACTATGCTTGAATTCATCGCCATAATTTACCAATCCTGCCTCAATCATTTCCCTAAGCAAATCATTACCTTCACGTGTACGTTCACCTACTCCCGCAAAAACCGAAAATCCGCTGTATTGTTTTGCGATGTTATTGATAAGCTCCTGAATAATAACGGTTTTACCTACTCCCGCTCCTCCGAAAAGGCCAATTTTTCCTCCTTTGGAATAAGGCTCTATCAGGTCGATTACTTTAATTCCCGTATATAACACTTCGGAAGAAGTGCTAAGATTTTCAAACCTTGGGGGTTCGCGATGAATCTCATAAGTCCTGTCTCTTGTAACTTTTGGAAGTCCGTCAATTGGTTCACCAATAACATTAAACAAACGTCCGTTAATTTGATCACCAATAGGCATGGCAATAGGCTTTCCCGTATTTACCACTTTCATTCCTCTGGATAAACCATCGGTTGCATCCATGGCAATGGCTCTTATGGTGTTCTCTCCAATGTCTTGCTGACACTCAAGAACAAGTGTTTCACCATTGTCTCGCTCAACTGTTAATGCATTATATATATTCGGAAGATCTTCTTCTCTTTCAAATACTACGTCTATCACCGGTCCGATGATTTGGGCAATTTTTCCTGTTGTTGTTTCACTCATAATACAAAAAGATATTGTGGCAAATTTACATAAATTTTAATAGTCGTCAAGTTTATTTATAAAAATGTAATGCTCATTTTTATTTGCCTATAAACATTAGCGGATAATATGTCAATATAACAGATCTGACGACAAACAAAACAGTCTGTTTATATTGTTTTTTTATAACAAAACTTTTTTATATATTTACGGTTTAATTTTGTGTAATATTTGAACCATCATGGCAATAAAAATAAAAAATTTTCGTCGAAAGCTATTTGGAGCTCTTAGTTTTTCCACAGCATTGTTTGTTTTTCAGGCTTGCTACGGTGCTCCACAAGACCGTTACAAAGATGATATCTTAGTTCGTGGCACTGTATTGTCCGAAACCACAGAACAACCGGTTGAAGGCATAAAAATTATAATTAACAATAGTTCGCAATTTGCCATTACCGACACATCCGGTTCTTTTAGCTTTTATGTGCCGGCTGCCAGTCAATATCATTTATTGCTTTCTGATATTGACTCATTATCCAACGGATATTTTATTGATAAAGATACTGTTGTAAGCGATATTCCCGATAATGGGATTTTAATTAAAATGAAATCGGCAAATTAAGAACTCTTTGTCTTGTTAAAAAAATTCAGACAAAAAAATCATCTTAAGTTTCGTCATAACGAAGCTTTACTTCATGAGCTTTCGTATTTATTCTGGGAATGCACTCTTAGGTGCAATTTGAATTGTCGTCATTGTGGTAGCGATTGCAGCATAAACAATGAAATACCCGACATGCCCTTTGAAGATTTCATTAATGCAATCAGGCCTTTGCATAATCAATACAAAAAAAACTCCATAATTGTTATAATGACAGGCGGTGAGCCACTGCTTAGAAACGATTTGTCCGAGTGCGGCATGAAACTGCGTGAAAATGGCTTTAGATGGGGAATTGTTTCGAACGGTGTTTTATACGACGACAAAATGCACAATTCGTTGCTAAACGCCGGAATGGGGTCTGTAACCATTAGTTTGGACGGAATGGCAAATACACATGAGTGGATGCGCAATTCACAATATAGCTACAACAAAGCCCTTCGTGCCATAGAATTGGCTTCCTCCGCACCCAGACTTAACGCTGATGTTGTTACCTGCGTAAATCAAAAAAATATTTCAGAACTTGAAGAGATACATAAAACCCTGATAAAATGCGGAACTAAATCGTGGAGACTATTTACAATAACGCCAATTGGCAGGGCAAAAGATAATCCGGATTTGGTTTTAAGCGACGGGCAGATTAAATTTTTATTTGATTTTATTATTGAAAAACGTAAAGATAAACGTATTAAAACATCCTTTAGTTGCGAAGCTTACACAGGAAACTACGAAGAAAAAGTACGTGACGGGTTTTTCTTTTGCCGTGCAGGAATCCATATCGCATCTATACTGGCAGACGGAAGCATTTCGGCATGTCCGAATATTGACAGAAATATGACTCAGGGAAATATTTACAAAGACAATTTTATTGATATATGGAATAATCGTTTCGATATAATGCGAAACCGCAGCTGGACAAAAACCGGACAATGTGCCGATTGCAAAGACCATAAAATATGCGAAGGAAGCGGAATGCACTGGTGGCATGGCGACAGAAAAAACATTTTGAGGTGTTTGGGGAAAATTAAATAATTCATTTTATATATATCGTAAAACAGACAACCATATAGTGTTTGCTGAATATTAATACTTAAACACACATGCTTTGTTATGCTTAAAGATTTTTGCAGTATAAAATATTATTGGTTAAATTTGTCAGCATCAATAGATTAATTATTTAATTTTTATTCAATATCTCATTAATGAAAAACGAAATTATACTATATCAGCCAGAAGAACACTCTCTGAAAATTGAGGTTAGGGTAGAAGATGATACTATGTGGCTTGTACATTGTAACCCCGCACAAAGCGTGATTAAAG
>CAZJYL010000053.1:0-3096 GCA_964550265.1 uncultured Bacteroidaceae bacterium | reverse complement strand
CCCACGACCGCTTTCTCATTATTGATGAAAAAGAAGTTTTCCATATTGGCGCCTCGCTTAAAGACCTTGGTAAAAAACTATTCGCTTTTTCAAAAATGGAATTGAACCCTATAGAAATACTAGATAGAATGAAAACAAAATAAATATCTAAACAGTGCAGTATTAACACTTTATCATGCAAGTGGCAAACAGCATTAAAAGAATACAAATCTACAAACCATCATCATACCAGCCGGCATACATCATATAATTTTCCGATATCCGTTTTACCTCGCCATCCAGTAATTTCTCATCAATTGTTTTAATTTTTTTTGCCGGTACGCCTGCATATACCGAACCGCTTTCCACACGCGTTCCCTTTGTTATGACTGCTCCGGCAGCAATTATGGAATTACTTTCAACAACCACATCGTCCATTATTATAGAGCCCATTCCAATCAGCACATTGTCATAAATAGTGCATCCATGCACAATTGCGCCATGAGCTATGGAAACATTGTTCCCGATTGAAACAGGACATTTTTGATATGTGCAATGAATTACCACATTGTCCTGAATATTTACATTATTGCCAATTCTTATCGAATGTACATCACCACGAATTACGGCATTGAACCATACCGAACAGTTGTTGCCCATAACAACGTCACCGGTAATGGTGGCGTTTTCGGCAATAACACAATTGGACCCAATCTCAGGTAATATCCCTTTTACTTTTTTAATAATTGCCATTATTAATAAATTTATCAAAGATACGAATTAGCATACATTTAATATTTTGCAGCCTGTTTAGCATAGCAAGATTTTATGATTGTTTAATATTCGTCAAAACATTATTATTGGAATTAAATTTAAAATAAAGTAGAACAACGGTTCTCTAAACGCCAAATACAATGCAGTTTGCGATTGAAAATAATTTCGTATCTTTACAAAAATTTTAAAATCATGAGAGTTTTTTTTACATTCTTAACTGTTATCGGCATTACATTGTCATCGTTTGCCCAAAAAACCAAAGTATCTGAAAGCATAGAAAAAATAGGCGACGGCAAAAACAATTGCCTTGTTGTTACCATAGTTGGTGCAAACAAAGATGATGTAGCAAAAGCGTGGAAAGAACAAATGAAAAGCACCGGCGGTAAAATATCTGGCAAAAGCGAAATATTTATTGACGATGCATCATTACCTGCAATTTCATCAAACACTATAGATATCTACACCATTGTTTCCGATTCAAAGGATGATGTAATTCTTAAGGTTGGTTTTAACCTGGGTGGTGCATATTTAAATTCAAAAGACCATCCGGCAGGATATAAGGCAGCTGAAAAGCTCATCTATGATTTTGCCGTTTCTCAGGCAAAAGCTGCCGTAAATAAAATGATAAGTTCTAAAAATGATGAAATATCAAAAGCCACAAAAAACATTGACGGCTATAACAAGAGCAACAGTAAGCTGGAAAAAGACATAAAAGACTATGAGAAGCGGATTGAAAGTGCAAAAAAGGATATTGAAAAGAATAATGCTGATTTAGAAAAAGAAAATAGTCTTTTGGATAAATTAAATAAAGAACTTAAAGAATTAGAGAAGAAACTTAGCGGGCTGGACTAATCTTATATGGACAAAGTAATTTTAATCACTAACGATGACGGAATAGATGCACCCGGTATCGGCTTTTTGACTTCATTTTTACAAGATTTCGGAAAAATTTTTGTTGTTGCACCGGAAACAGGAATGTCCGGAATGGGACATGCCGTAACGATAAAAAATCCTTTAAGGATAAAATCATTAGGCTCGGAAGCTAATATCGAAAGATATTCAATCAACGGCACACCGGCTGATTGTGTAAAACTTGCTCTTGACCAGATAATAAAACAAAAGCCCGATATGATTGTGAGCGGAATTAATCATGGCAGCAATCATTCAATAAATATATTATACAGCGGTACATTGGCTGCCGCAATTGAAGGTGCAATGCAGAATATACCTTCGGCAGGATTTTCGATGTGTAATCATAATCCTAACATCGATTTGGAATTCATGAGGCCTTATGTTAAAAATATTTGCATGCGCCTTATGCAAAACGGGCCGGCAGAAAATACCTGCTTAAACATAAATTTCCCAAACACCGACAAACCATCAGGGATAAAAGTTTGCAGACAAAGCATAGGTTATTGGGATGAGGCGTTTGATGCCAGATTAGATGTGCATAATCAGCCTTATTATTGGCTAAAAGGTAATTTTGTTGTTAATGACATACCGGAAGACTCTGACGAGTATGCCTTGAAAAACGGCTTTATAAGTATTGTTCCTATATCTTTAGATTTAACCGCGCATAAAGCTCTTGAAAGAACAAGAATACAATTTCAAAATTTATGAAAGAATTTTTCAGAAGAGATAATTACTTACTTGGGATAGGAATTGCCATAGTATTACCGGTAATTACATGGCTTTTAATACAAGGCTTAACTAGTTTATTTGTCGAAAAAAACGGAGATTTGTTTCAAAATAGTACAGACCAATTACTGTCGGTATTTGCAAATTTAATTCCCTTAAGATATTATTTGCTTAAGTTAAAAGCCGATAAAACGGGCAGAGGCATTTTGTTGGTTACCTTTGCTCTGGCAATGATATACTTTTATCTTAACTGGAACTCATGAAATACTTTATTGTAGCCGGAGAAGCTTCTGGTGATTTACATGGTTCAAATCTGGCAAAGCATCTGATATTAAACGACAGCAATGCTGTTATACAGGCTTGGGGCGGCGATCGGATGAGTCAGCAAGGAGTCGAAGTGAAAAAACACATTCGGGAACTGGCATTTATGGGTTTTGTAGAGGTATTGCTAAATATACGGACAATATTAAGAAATTTCGAAACGTGCAAATCGCAAATTGAAGCATTTGCCCCCGACGCCCTGATTTTAATAGATTATCCCGGATTCAATATGCGATTGGCAAAATGGGCTAATAAAAAAAAGATTAAAACCATTTATTATATCTCGCCTCAGGTATGGGCGTGGAAAAAGTCCCGCGTTAAAGTATTACGCCGCACCGTAGATGAAATGTTTACGATTTTGCCTTTTGAAAAGGACTTTTACGC
>CAZJYL010000052.1:0-11703 GCA_964550265.1 uncultured Bacteroidaceae bacterium | reverse complement strand
ACTCTACAGTTATCCGAAATATCGGAGTTCCCCTTGCCCACATGGTTATTTCTTTAAAGTCTTTACAAAAAGGAATGGGTAAATTACTTGTTAATAATGAAAAAATAAATGCTGACTTAGACATTAATTGGGCGGTATTGGCAGAACCCATACAAACAATTTTGCGAAGAGAAAACTATCCCGACCCCTACAATGCACTTAAAAAGTTAACCCGCGGAAATGAGCATATTTCACGTGAAGTACTTCATAGCTTTATTGATTCTTTAAAGGTTAGTACCAGCGTGAAAAAAGAACTTAAAGCCCTTACCCCACATAACTATACCGGCATATTTTAATGGCAAGCAGACCTGAAATTGATTATTCTTTTGTTACAGACGGCGGACCTATTTATTTCGAAACACTTCCGGGAAGATATATAGTAGAGCCATGGAATGCTTTTTCGTCATTAATATTCTTAATACCCGTTATTTATTTTCTAATATATCTTAAAGGTCATTATCAAAAATACAAGTTTGTCGTTTTTTATGCCCTTCCTTTGCTTTTTATCGGAGGAATAGGAAGTACTTTATACCATGCTTTCAGAAGCTATCACTGGTTAATGACACTAGACGTTTTACCAATGCTTTTATTATCTGTTTGTGTTGCCTTTTTCTTTTTGATGAATTTGTTTCGGAACTGGTATATGCCTTTTATTATATTATTAATATCAACTCTTCTCCGATTTTATTTTTTTTATGTTTTACCCATTCAACAAGCCATAAACATAGGCTATTTCATTGTTGGGGTTTTAATATTTGTTCCCTCGTTTTTGTATGCACAAAAACATAATTATAAAGCCATTATACAACTTATAGCAGCCATGGTGTTTCTTGTAATATCATTGTTTTTTCGTTTTTATGATGATAATCCGGCTCAGTTTTTACCTCAGGGAGTCCATTGGCTGTGGCATGTGTTTTCGGCTGCCGGAGCTGTTTTCTCCGGCCTGTATATTGTTAATACTCAAAAAAAGCAGGCTGATTTTTCTGCTTAATAAGCGTATCTTTAAAGCTGCATTAAAAATACGGCAGAGTAAAGCTCAAATCTAAATTCCGAATCAAATCTCTTAGTATGTTACTGTAACACGCCCAATAATATTTTGTTTTTTGCCTTCCAAATCTACATACCAAATTTTCCAAACATAAACGCCGGTTTGAACAAGTTTGTGAGAATCCTTATCTCTGCCATCCCACGGATGATTAATGTCTGTAGAAACAAACACAAGGTGCCCCCAGCGATTATAAATCCGCATTTCAAAATCATCTACCGACCAGCCAGCTCCAAAAGGCATAAACCAGTCGTTTCGCCCGTCACCATTTGGAGTAATTGCATTTGGAATATAAATCAGTTCATCTGCATCAACATGAATGGGTAAACGTGTTGTATCATAGCAGCCAAAGCTGTTTCCCGCAACTAAAGTAATTATATAACCACCTTGATTGGGGAATTCATGTATGGGGTTTTGCTCAGTAGAAAAATCTCCATCTCCAAAATCCCAAAACCAATTTGATGCACCAACACTAATATCAACCATATTTACCCCCGGATTGCTCAAGCTTGGATTAGTAGGATGATAATAGAAAGATGCTATAGGATTGGGAAATGCCTGAATATAATTTGGGAAAGATACGGTTGCTATACAGCCATGGCTGCTTGTTACAGAAAGATTAACGCCATACAATCCCTGTGCGTTATATTGATGATATGCTCCTCCTGCAGAAACAGAGCTGTATCCGTCTCCAAACTGCCATAGCCATGAAGTAATTGTGCCATCACCTACAGTGGTTAAATCTGTGAATACAACATCTAAAGGTAAACATCCTTCCTGCGGTGCAGCCGAAATATTTACCTGAGGAATTTCCCAAACATTCACCAAATGACTTACCGTATCCCTACATCCGATACTGTTTATTACAACTAAAGTAACATTATAAGAACCTGCACTGTCATACACATGATTAAAACTTGGCGTATAATTATTGTTTCCGTCGCCCAAATCCCATGCCCATCCAACAACGTTGCTTGTGGTTCCGCTACTCTGATTCATAAATGCAGTTGCATTACCCTGGCAAACCGAAGTAGAAACAAATTCAGCCGTAGGAGCTTCAAGCACCAATACCTGACGAGCAACCGTGTCCGAAATTCCGGCAGTATTTGTAGCTATTAACGTTACTGTAAATACACCTGAGTTATAATATACATGTTGTGGATTTTGCAAAGCAGAACTATACCCGTCGCCGAAATCCCAATACCAATAGTCTATGCTACCCGCGCCAGTGATTGAATAATCTGTAAAGGTCATAGGCGTTTTAGCACAAACAGTATCGGCATTAAAATCGGCATTAACCAATGGCAAAACAATCACAGGTAATACTGTGGTATCGGCACAACCAAAATTGTTATAAACAATCAGAGTTACATTATATGTGCCGGGCGCATTATATGTATGCATGGGATTTTGTGTTGAAGAATTACTTCCATCACCAAAATCCCAATTCCACGAAATAATATTACCGGAAATAGTTGTAGATTGATCTGTAAACACAGTCGGATTCCCCTGAGTTACAACTGTTGAGCTAAAATCAGCAATAGGTCTGGGATTTACAATTACATTATGAAAAACAGAATAAGTACACCCGGCCGAGTCCGTTACCGTTAACAACACATTATATGTTCCTGAAACAGGATATATATGAATGGGATCTTCGATTGTTGAAGTTGTTCCATCGCCAAAATTCCACAGCCATGCAACGGCAGGAACATTAGGATTAAGGGAATAATCGTTAAAAATAGTAGGTTCGCCAACACATTCCTGAGATGCAGTGAAATTCCAATTTAAGCCGGGTTGTATTGAAATAGGTATTGTTAAAGAATCTGAACAACCTCTGTCGTTATAAACGTATAATGTTACGTCATAAGTGCCGGTATTAAAAAAGAAATGAGCAGGGTTAACTTGTCCGGACATACTCATATCATCAAAATCCCACAAATAACCAACAATGTTGCTTCCATTTCCTGTAGAAATATTATTAAAATACACAATTCCCTGACTACAAGACAAAGAATATGTGAAATCAGGTATTGGCAAGGAGTCAACCAAAACTATTTCAGTTACGGATGACTGGCAACTATTTACATCCTGAACTGTTAAAGACACATTATAAAATCCCGAGTTGCCATATAAATAAGAAGGATTTTGTTGTGTGGAAGAACCAATATTATCACCAAAATCCCAGTTCCAGTACTGTAATTGCCCTCCATTGGAATATGAGTCGTCGTAAAAATTTGTAAGAGAGCCAAAACATGCAATATTCGTATGAAAGTCCACAACGGGATTTGGCCATACAACAGCACCTTGAGTTAAAGTATCAAAACAACCATTTACATTTTCAACTATTAAAGTAACAGGATATATAGTTGTATTCGCAACAGAGTCATAACTATATGAAGGGTTTTGGATACCGGATGAACCAATGCCATCGCCAAAATCCCAACTCCAGGAAGTTATATTTCCACCTATTGAAGTAGATGCATCGTAAAACTGGGAATTAAAACCAGAGCAAACACTATCGGATATAAAAGCAGCAACAGGAGACGGATAAATAGTGGCCGGTAAAACAATACTGTCCTTGCATCCATTTTGGTCGTTAACCCACAAAACAACGTTATAGGTTGTTACACTAGTTGTTGTTGCATACTGATAGACAGGATTTTGAAGTATTGATGTGCCGATGCCGTCGCCAAAATCCCATGACCAATCCGTTATATTACCACCTGTGCTATAAGATGAATCATTAAATTGGCTTGGGAAACCAGAGCATGCCGACACAGAATTAAACGATGCAATAGGCAATGGGTTTACAATTACCGGTATTGTAGTGTCATTTACGCAACCATTAATATCAATAGCCTCAAGAAAAACATTAAAGGTGGTTGGTGTTGTAACTGTTGCATAGTTATAAGAAGGATTTTGCAGAACAGAGGTTCCTGTGCCATCACCAAAATCCCATGACCATTGATTTATGGCGCCACCGTTGCTGAAAGAGTTATCCGTGAACAACGTATTTGTTCCTGTGCAAACTGTATCAGCCAAAAACTGAACAATCGGCAATGGGTTTATCAATACCGGCTGTGTAACAGTATCCCGGCAGCCATTTGAGTCCTCTATCATCAAAGTTGCATTAAAAATTTGCGGCATTATTGATGAGGAAAATACATGTGTGGGATTTTGCAATGAAGATCCAACGCCGCCATCATCAAAATCCCATGCCCATGAACTAATTCCAGCTGCCGTTGAAGTCGATAAATCGTTAAAGTGAGTTACATTTCCCACACAAACCGTATCGGTAACAAAGGCTGCCATCGGCTGCGGATTAACAGTAACAACATGACTAACTGTGTCGGGACAACCATTATTGTCATAAGCAATTAAGGTTACATTATATGTTTGAACTAATGGTGACTGAGCATATAAATGCTGTGGATTATTCAAAGTTGATGTGACCCCATCACCAAAATCCCAAAGCCATGAATCTATTGTTCCGGCAGCCGGATTAGACAAGTCTGTAAATTCAGTTGGCAATCCCGAACATGCTGTTGTGGCAATAAACTCGGCAGTGGGTTGAGGGTGCAAAGAAACATTCATGGTTGAAGTATCTACGCATCCGTTTAAATCTTCAACAATTAAAGTAACAATGTAATTATTATTGCCGCTGGTATAAGTATAGGATGGGTTTTGAAGAGTTGATGTTCCGCCCGGCTCGCCAAAATCCCAAGACCAGTTGCTTATTACAGCACTGCCTATATGTGTAGTATCAACAAATGAAGTAGGAAATCCCAAACAAGCCACACTGGCCATAAAACCGGCAGAAGGCAATTCGTACACTATGATATTTTGACTTGCCGTATCTGTACAATTCCACGAATTTGTAACCACAAGCTGAACTTGGAATGTATCAGCATATGCATAAGTGTTTTGAGCATTTTGGTTACCGGAATGATTTCCATCACCAAAATCCCACTGCCAGTCAATTATTGATGTGGCATTTGGAATACTTAAATCAAAAAAGTCAGTTGGAGCACCAAAACACACATTAGAAGATACAAATTGAGCCGTTGGCGCAGGTTTTACAAAAACAATATTTTGTACTGTGTCAAAGCAATTATTGGTATTGCCAACTATCAACTGAACAGTATGATTACCTGAGGTTAAAAAAACATGGTTTGGGTTTTGTATATTTGAGATTGTTCCATCACCAAAATCGTATTCCCAAAAATTAATGCCATATCCAAAGTGCTGTGATGTATCTATAAAGCTAGTTGCATTACCAAAACATACTGAGTCGGAAATAAAACCAGAAATTGGAGGCGGACTCACTCTAATGCTGTCAGAAACCGTATCGGTGCAGCCATATTGATCGACAACAATCAATGTAATTAAAAAGCTGTCAAGAACAGAATATTGATAAATTGAATTCTGTGAGGTAGAAATACCGATACCATCGCCAAAATCCCATTGCCAGCCGGTCAATGTTCCATCACCGGGAGTTGAAGTATCCGTAAAGCTAATATCACTATTCAAACATAAACCCGAATAAGTAAAAGAAGCTGTTGGCAACGCATAAACCTGTACATTTTGCGTTATGGTATCGCTGCATCCGTTAGCATTTACGGTAATCAATGAAACAGAATATAAGCCGGCAGAATTATATAAATGACTTGGGTTTTGCAAAATTGACCCATTTCCATCGCCAAAATCCCATTGCCAGCTAACAATGGCAGAGCCATGAGAAATACTTAAATCGGTAAAATGAGTTGTGTCTCCAAAACATACTGCCGGAGCCACAAATAAAGGCTCGGGCAATGAATCTGCTATAACAACATGGCGCACTGTATCAGTACAACCCGAATTATTTGTTATAACCAAAGTAACAACAAAGTTCCCGGCATTGGAATATGGGTGTATCGGGTTTTGTAACGCAGATGTATTGCCATCACCAAAATCCCAGTCCCAGCCAGTAATTGTACTACCATTACCAATTGATGCATCAATAAAAGTTATTGGCTGGCCGGCACAACTTGTATCAAAAGTAAATTCGGCTGTTGGTCTCGGAAAATAATCAATAAAATTCGTTGTGGTATCACTACATCCATTACTATTAGTGATTATTAAAGTTACAGTATAATTTCCCACCCCATTATAAAAATGCATAGGGTTTTGCAATGTAGAAGTATTACCATCGCCAAAATCCCATTGCCAGTCAACTATTGTTCCGCCATTTGCAATCGAGGTATCTATAAAAGAAATCGGCTCACCTTCACAGGCAGACAATGCAGTAAATCCTGCAATAGGCAAAGGATTAACCAACACCGGAATAGTAATCGAATCCATACACCCCGTTATAGACGTTACAATTAAAGTAACATTAAATGTATCCGGATTCAGATACAAATGAGTTGGATTTTGTAAATCAGATGTGCTACCATCACCAAAATCCCATTGCCAGTCAACTATTGCTCCGCCGTGTTCAACAGAGTTGTCATAGAAATTAGTTACCTGATTCAAACAAACAATATCTGCACTAAATGCCGCTTCGGGAATAGAATCAACCATAACGGGATAAGCAATTGTATCGCTACAACCAAAACGGCTTGAAACAACAAGAGAGGCAGTATAAATGCCGGGATTAGAGTAAATATGTGTTGGGTTTTGTATTGCAGATGTGTTGCCATCGCCAAAATCCCATTGCCAGGAAACGATTGGCCAGCCATAATCCTGCGATAAATCAGTAAAAATGGTGGGGTTTCCGGCACAAACAATATTAGAAGAAAAATCAGCCTCCGGAATTGGGGCAACATAAACTGAATAAACAACAGTATCAGTACATCCGATATTCGTTTCAACTATTAGAGTCACATTATAAAATCCTGAATCGGCAAAAATATATGTTGGATTTTGCAATGATGATGAACCTATACCATCGCCAAAATCCCATTGCCAACCAACAATGGAACCAAAGGTTGTTGTAGATAAATCTATAAAGGTTGTAGCAGAACCAACACATGCAGTATCAAAAGAAAAATTTGCCAGTGGTGGAGGGCTGACAGGAACATTATGTGAGATAGTATTAACACACCCATTAGCATCGGTTACTGTAAGCGTAACAACAAAATTGCCAGAAGAGCCATATAAGTGTGACGGATTTTCTAATCCAGAGGAATTACCATCACCAAAATCCCACAAATAATCTATAATAGGCGAACCCCGCCCATAAGACAAATTAGTAAATGAAGTTATATTGCCGACACACACGGTATCATACAGAAACTGAACATACGGCAAAGTGTCAACATGAATTAAATGAGTTATTGTTGCAGTACAACCTGCATCAGAAGTTACAGACAATGTCGCATTAAAATCGCCCCAATTGTTATAAGTATGATTTGGATTTTGAGCAGTGCTGTTTGTCCCATCACCAAAATTCCAATTCCATGTTATAATATTTGCATTCAAAGCCCAGCTTAAATCTGTAAAATGTGTTGGATCGCCAAAACAAACGGTATCAAATAAAAACTGTGCATAAGTTTGGCTCACATAAATTATATCCTGAAAAGTTGTAGAGCCACAGCCATTTACAGAGCTATTGTTTGCCGTAAGAGTAACCACATAAACCCCAGTGTCTCCATAAGCATGAGTAACAGTCTGCTGAGGCACAGCGCCCGCAGGTATCAAAACAGGACCATAGGTATGACCATCGCCAAAATCCCAAGTGTACCAGGTAGCTGATGTTGCAGCACAGAAATTTGGATGAGAAATATTTATGAAAACAGCGTTTTCGCCAACACAAACAGAATCATCAACAATGGTAAACATAGCCTCAGGCGGCTCATAAACACGAATAGGCGACCATGCAGATTGAGAAAAATCACAAACATTTTGGGCTGTCAAAGTAATGGAATAATTTGTCATGGCACCATTTATACAGCCTGATGTAGTATAGTTATGACATATTGTTTGGCCAACTGATGAAGCCGGTAAAATTTCCGTTATTCCATCGCCCCAAGTTATAGTCATTACCGTAGATGCCGAAACATTTTGGCTCATATTAACCACACAAACATTCAGAGGAGCACAACCAACATTACTTCCCACAGGAGGACCAATCAGAGAAGCAACAGGATTGCTTTCAACAGTAGCTGTATCTGTATAGACAGTTTGACATCCATTTGCGCCAACAGCCGTAATGGTAACAACATAATATCCTATGCCGGTATAAACATGATTTAGCGAATTTACACCATCAAATGCCGAAGGCGGAGAATGTGTAATTGGTGAACCATCACCCCAGTCTATGGAATAAGAATTAATGCACCCCGCATCGGGAGAAAAATTAAATATCCTAAGGGTATCGGAAATTGTAGATGTGTCGGTATGACAGAAAACAAAACCATTAGGCTCAAAATAAAAAACATTGGGCTGCTGCAAAACTGTAACCACATTTGTTGTTGTTGAAGAACATCCATTAACATCCGTTACTACAAGGGTAACATTAAAGTTTTGTATTCCACATCCATAAGACACAAAAGTATGCGATGGATTTTGTAAATTAGAAGTATTTCCATCACCAAAATTCCAGAAATAACTTAATCCGTTACCACTACCGGTAAAAGTAAAATTTATGTTGCTGCCCGAACATGCATTATTTGGATTAAAAACAAATTGTGCAATAGGAAGCGGGTCAACTGTAACAGGCAACGTTATTATATCACTACATCCCGAAGAATCAGTTACCGTAAGGGTTACATTATAAGTTCCGCTTGAAGGAAAATCATGGGTTGGATTCTGAACATTGCTGTTGGGAGAAGCATCGCCAAAATCCCAATCCCAGCCGGTAATTTGTCCGGTTCCGGATAAAAAACTCAGGTCATTAAATTGAATAGTATTATTATTACAAACTCTGATTCTACTAAATGAGGCATTTACAGGACATTGTGCAATAGCGTTTAAGCCGGTAAAAAACAACAACGAAAACAATAATGTTTGTGTAAATTTAACCATAGAGTTGTTTGTGCAGAAAAATAAAGTCAGTTATTACAGTTTCTTCTTGCAAATTTACAATACCGAAGCATACACTTGCAACATATTAATTAGATTTATGGATGTATTTAAGGTTGCATTTGGTTAACAAAAAGATTTTTTTGCTTGCTTATTTCAGACAAACATTATTTAAAGTCTTTGTAATCTAATTCTTATTAAGTTCTATATTATTAATGAAAAGCTTTTTGATAAAAAGCCAAAATATTACAACTACTTATCTGTTTTAAACTGCATTATTTCGCGGTTTTGCGAAGTTCAAAGTTTTTACCAAGATAAACTTTTCTTACATGTTCATCTTCAGCAAGTTCTTCAGCTGAACCAGATTTAATGATAGACCCTTCGAACAATAAATATGCTCTATCGGTAATTGACAATGTTTCATGCACATTGTGATCAGTAATTAGAATACCTATGTTTTTATCACGCAGTTTTGCAACAATCTCCTGAATATCTTCTACAGCAATTGGATCAACGCCGGCAAAAGGCTCATCAAGCAAAATGAATAATGGGTCAACCGCTAATGCCCGTGCTATTTCGGTACGCCTGCGCTCACCACCGCTAAGTTGAATTCCCTTGCTTTTTCGAATTTTCTGAAGACCAAACTCATCTAATAGGCTTTCTACTTTTTCGTTTTGCTCTTCTTTTGAATATTTTGTAAATTCAAGGACAGACCTAATATTATCCTCAACACTCAATTTGCGAAAAACACTGGCTTCCTGTGCAAGATATCCAATACCCTTCTGCGCCCTTCGATACATTGGCAGTTCGGTAATTTCTTCAGAATCCAAAAAGACTTTGCCCTCATTAGGTTTTATAAGCCCAACAATCATATAAAAAGATGTGGTCTTGCCTGCCCCGTTAGGACCAAGAAGTCCAACAATTTCTCCGCGATTAACTTCAAAAGAAACCCCTTTAACAACGGTTCTGGATTTATAACGTTTAACAATATTTTCTGCTCTCAATTTCATATTTCAAACATACAAAAATACAAATTAACGAAGGCAAATCGAAAAATGATTGATATATTCCGCTCCTTTTGGCTTTAATATCGATTCGTACAAACTGATTTTTTCAACTTTATATTCCAGAAAACAAAAGCCTTTATATTTTTCTATTGTTTTGTTAATAAGGCTTTTATCATCTAAATGTTTAATTCTGGCCAATGTGAGATGTGGAACAAAATTCTGACGATCATATTCAAATCCGTAATTAATTAACGGCTCTTTTAATTTATTGTACCAAATTTTGCATCTTTCTGTCGGATAAACATGTGTCCATAATACTTTGGGGGAATAAGACGAGCCAAATATTCCTAAAGACTCCAATGATATTTCACATGATGATTCATTTAAAAAAGCTTGCTCCATTGCCTTTTTTATTAGCTGAATTTGCGAAACAGGAGTTGCCCCAAAAAACTTTAAGGTTATGTGATAATTGTCCGGGTTTACCCATGAAAATTCACTCTGTACAAATGTTTGTTTTATGGTTTTTAAAGCATTTAACATCTCTTCAGATGGAATTATCTTAAATGCTATAAATAATCTCGGCTCCATATTACAAAACTGAGTTTCGGTGTAAATTAAGCTTAAGGACCACAAAAAGCATCAAAGAAAAGGCCCAAAGCGAAGAGCCACCATAACTAACAAAAGGCAGAGGAATTCCTATTACAGGGACTAGCCCTATTGTCATTCCAATATTTATAAAAAAATGAATAAAGAAAATGCCAACAACCGAATAAATATAATAGCGACTGAAATCAGATCTTTGTTTTTCGGCAATAATAACAAGCCTAAACAAAAGTAAAACGTATAGTAAAACAACAATGGAACTTCCGATAAAACCCCATTGTTCGCCAATTGTACAAAAAATAAAGTCGGTAGTTTGTTCCGGAACAAATTTATATTTTGTTTGCGTGCCCTCAAGAAATCCTTTTCCTGAAAACCCGCCGGAGCCAATTGCAATTAAAGATTGGTCAACATTGAAAGCTGAGCCTTTAGGGTCATATTTTTTTCCTATCAAAACATTTATTCTGTCTTTTTGATGAGGTTTTAATACGGAACTAAAAATATAATTAACACTAATAATAAAAGCAATGGTTGCAAAAAACAATATCAAAAAACGGATTATTAATTTTCTGTTTTCGCGGTACAAATAAATCAAAACTGCATATATGCAAATAAAAAACAATACAAGAATTATTTGCTTAACAAGAAGCGTGGCAATAAATAATGCTATTACATAAAAAATCAGAAAAATAAAAAACCCAGGCATTCCAATTCTATAAAACAAAAAAACAAATGAGCCAAAAACAATGGCTGAACCAGTGTCGCCCTGCATAAACACAAGAAACATAGGAATAAGTACTATCAAAAAAATAATATTTCTATTCTTCTTGGCGCTAAACTTAACACCCGGAATGCTTAAATACTTTGCCAGAAACAAGGCAGTACCTAATTTGGCAAACTCAGATGGTTG
This sequence comes from uncultured Bacteroidaceae bacterium, assembly GCA_964550265.1. Taxonomy (GTDB): domain Bacteria; phylum Bacteroidota; class Bacteroidia; order Bacteroidales; family DTU049; genus GWF2-43-63. The sequence continues at coordinate 95 of CAZJYL010000052.1, read as the reverse complement.
CAATTTTATTCCCGAACCTAAATCTATCCATGCGCGATTTCCGGAAATAACCGTACCAACAACCAATACCAAAAAAAGTAAAACTATAAATGAAA
>CAZJYL010000051.1:0-11712 GCA_964550265.1 uncultured Bacteroidaceae bacterium | reverse complement strand
TTGTCAGTTATTTGCTGATTTTCTTGAATTTTTCCCATGTTTAACGTTGGTTTAATTGTGATTATTCGTTAATTTGGGTTTATTTTTTCCTGAATTAGCATCGCAAATATATAAAAATTAATTAATTAGATATAATTATCTCAACAATTTATTTAAGTTAATGAAACAAATTATATTACATAATAAATAAAAAAAAAAGTCCAATTATTGATTTAATCGGACTTTTCGTTTTGGATTTCTTAGTATTAATTATAAGACAAAAGTCAAAGTCAACTCAATATATCTTAGCATGTTAGGTTTTCTTTTAAATATAACGAAAATACGGACTCTTGAAAATAATGAAATATAAATTTTAAGTTTTGCAAGTTTGCCTAATTTGATATTGATAAAACTTACTTAATCATCAACAAGTTTATCAGTATATGCAATAGTGTTTTGGAAGTCGGTGTAATATTCTTTTTCAAGCAATATGCATGTGAGCTCGGTCAGCTACTTCTGAGCTGACTTGCTAAAATTAACACTTTTTGCCATGTTTTCTGATTGTTTTTGCTATCTCACGTTTAAATTTGCTGGCCGACATTGCTTTAGCCCATTCCTTATCAAATTCTGGATCTGCCTTTTCAGCAATAGATTTGTGCATTTTAACAGCTTTCACATTCAAGACCGCCTGCGGCAATGCGCGGATTAAATAATCCACATCCTTTGCTTTTCCTTCAATAATTATCGTTTTCATAGATGCTGACATTTATTACAAAGATAGAAAATTAACCGGACATGTGCAAAAACACGGTTTGACATAAACAACAGGCAGTACGTCCAGAATTCCAATTCCGAAACCGCACTATAACGTGTTTTAAATCTCCATTTTTGAGGCGAAGTGTTGATTGTGATTTGAAGGGACATTCCATGTTATTTTTTGTTTTGGTTGTTTTTTGTTGTATCTTTGTTGTGTTCTTTTGAAGCCCGACTGGCGATACAGGAAATGCAATTGGTGCATTAAACCTTTGCAGTTGGGTTTTTTATTACGTTCACTTTGTGGTTGTAATAAAACTTGCCATCCTTTCTCATTTGAACCGAGAAGCGAATATTTTTCTTTTTCCCGTTTATCATTACAGCAGCTTTAAAATTCATGTATCCGATTACATTTGGCTTATCGGTTTGTTTTCGCTGGCCAAAATTGTTATAAACAGCTTATATTACATAATCAAAGAAAAAAATCCAAAACTTACCTACACATGTAAATAGGGACTGCTGAAAAACACTCAACACTTTCTGCACCAGCAATTTATTCGCACTAAACTGCAATGCAGATGCAGGTATTTTAAACAAAATCATTAAAAATCCTTGCATTTCAATTTTATTGCTTCATTCATGTAATAAATTTTGCGTTTATTTTCAAAAATAAATCGGATATAATGCTACGCTGAAAGTGTTTGTTAGTCTGATGCGCACCATCTTCTTCGTTGCCTTCGACTCGAAGTATTACTATACATCTTCGTCTTGTCGCCTCAAAGCTGGCGCACCTCAGACTTTTTCAGCAGACCCTAAATAATTGAACTTTTATAAATAAAAAAGCGAACCCTAAGGCTCGCTTTCTGTTAAGGGCAAAAATTAAATTTTTGGTCCTGCGTAAATCAGTTTTTTTGCTTCTTCGATATCAGTAAAATTATTGAAGTTCTCAATAAATTTTTCCGCCAGCATTTTAGCTTGCTTATCATACTCATTGGAATCTTTCCATGATTTACGAGGATTTAAGATGTTTTTGTCAACTCCGGCAAGTTCAGTTGGAAAATTAAGGCCGAAAAACGGAAGGATTTCTGTTTCGGCATTATCAATGCTGCCATCAAGAATGGAATTTATTATTTTGCGGGTACTTGGAAGGTCAATTCTTCTGCCTACACCATAAGGTCCTTCAATCCAACCTGTGTTAACCAAATATGCGGTAGCATTGTGTTTATCCATCTTTTTTGCAAGTTCCTGGGCATATTTGGCAGGATGAAGCATTAAGAATGCAGCACCAAAACAAGCTGAAAATGTAGGTGTAGGTTCTTTGATGCCTCGTTCGGTTCCGGCCAGTTTACTTGTGAAACCACTCATAAAATAGTACATGGCCTGATCGCGTGTAAGTTTTGAAACTGGAGGCAAAACTCCAAAAGCATCTGCTGTAAGAAAAATTACTTTTTTGGGATGCGTTCCTTTCGAAACAGGCTTAACTACATTTCTGATGTGATATATAGGATATGATACCCTGGTGTTTTCCGTTTTACTTTTATCGGCAAAATCAATTTCCCCGTTTTCGGCATTATAAACAACATTTTCCAATAAAGCATCGCGGCGGATTGCATTGTAGATATCCGGTTCGTTTTCTTTACTCAAATTAATGCATTTTGCATAACAACCACCTTCGAAATTAAATACTCCATCATCGTCCCATCCATGTTCGTCGTCTCCTATCAAAAACCTGTCAGGATCGGCGGACAATGTGGTTTTTCCGGTACCGCTTAAGCCAAAGAAAATGGCAGTATCTCCATTTTTGCCCATATTAGCCGAACAATGCATAGATGCAATGCCTTTCAGTGGCAAAAAATAGTTCATGATACTAAAAAAGCCCTTCTTGATTTCACCTCCATACCAGGAACCGCCAACAACAGACATACGTTCTTTGATATTAAAAGCAACATAAACCTCGCTGTTTAGCTTATGTTTTTCCCAATCAGGATTTACTGTTTTGCACGAATGCAACATGATAAAATCAGGCTTGAAATCTTCCAGCTCTTCGTCTGACGGACGAATAAACATGTTTTTTACAAAATGAGCCCCCCATGCAATTTCGGTTATAACACGAATCTTTAAACGGGTGTTCTCGTTTGCTCCCAAAAAAGCATCCATAACATAGAGCTTGTTGTTGGTGCTCAATTCTTTTTTACTGTTAGAAAGCAAGTTCTCCCATACTTCCTGCGAAATAGGCTTGTTGTCACTTTTTTTATGGCCTTCGCCTGCCCACCAAACGTTGTCGGCACTTTCTGTTTCATAAACTACATACTTGTCCTTGGGTGAACGCCCGGTAAAAATTCCGGTATCTACGTTAACAGCTCCAAGATTTGTTACAAACCCCCGTTCATGTCCTTTTAAACTGTCGTCAGTTTCATGTTTAAATAACTCGTCGTAGGAAAGGTTGTAATACAATTCGCCGGCAACATCAATTCCGTATGATGCCAACTCATTTTTAATTTTTTGCAACTTTTTTTCCATAAGGCGATAAAAATTTTTACAAAATTAGAAAGTCATATTGACATTTTTATTTAAAATGTATCAGGTTTTTATTTGTTTTTTAAAAATTTGTATCTTTGCTAAATTGACCTAATATGGTCAATTTTAATAATGCATTTTATAAAAACATACAAATAGTTTCTTTACTTAAGATGTTAATAATAAAAGTGTTGTAGTATAAATTTTAATCAATTTGCTTTTTTGAAATTTTCATTACGCAGTTTTTGCAATCATAATCTATTTTAAAAACAAAATCGTTTATTTTCAAATATTTTGGATTTATTCCTGTATTTTCTTTTTGATAAGTTGGACAGCCTCCGTATTCATAACGAAGACACATTTTGGTTGTCATTAAGTTTTTTTCCGAGTTATCATTACACAACTCGAAGGCCTTATCAATTTGCTTTAAGCCATGTCTTTTATAAAATGCAACTGCATAAGAATTAGCTATATTGTATTCGAAATCTGCTTTGTTTTCGAAATACTCCTCACTGGTTTTATATATTTTTTTTCCTGAAACTTTGTGTTTTGATTTAATTAATGCTTCAAACGCATCAAACAAGTCGCGCCTGATATTATTTAACTCCCCTAATGTGAAAAAATATGCGCTTCCCCACTCTGTTTTTACTGAATCTACGTAAAAAATGCTTGATCCGCCTTTGCCAAGCTGGTTTTTAAGATTTTCAACGGCTTTTTCGGTATTACGGGCAACTTCCTTTTCTAAATTATAGGTCTTTTTTAAAAAAAATGTATGTGTAGAGTCATAAACGGATAATTCAAATCCATTTTCCACTTCTTTAAAAATCAATTCAACATGAATTTTGCGTGATATACTATGTGCATTGTTGAGTAATTTATTAAAGACTGCATCAAAATTTCGATAAATTATGTCACCGGTTTCTATTTTAACCGGGCTATTGAATAATATTTTGTTGTTTTCGGCCTTTTGAACTGCATATCCGCTCAATTCACCCGTTTTGTCAAACCAGCATAAACCATCGCCATTAGAGATCTGTGGACTGTTGTTTATTTCAATATAATTTAATCCTACCCGACTAACCGTTCCAATTCTTTCGCCAACGGATTTGGATGTATTTGCCAAAGGCTTTTCATCGCGCCCATGCAAAAAATATTTGGTAAATCCACGATTAAAGGTCTTGCATGGGTTTGGAATGAAATTATATTGCGATTTGCCAATGGATGAGGGTTTATACTTTTCGTTACATTCAATAAAATCATCAATTTTTTTACGATAATAAGTTGTAATGTTTTTCACATAACCCTCATCTTTAAGCCTTCCTTCTATTTTGAAAGAAGTTATGCCGGCTTCAATCATATCAGGCAGGTATTCTCCTCTGTTCATATCACGGAGTGAAAGCGCGTGAGTATTTGATTTAATAATCTTTTCATTTTCATCAAGAATTTCATATTTCAAACGGCAAGGCTGTGCACATTCACCTCTGTTTCCGCTCCGGTGCCCCATAAAAGCACTCATATAGCATTGTCCGCTAAAACTTACGCAAAGCGCACCATGAACAAAAGCTTCTAATTTTATGTTGGTTTGAGATTTTATGACTTCAATTTGCTTTAAAGATAATTCACGGGCCAGAATTACCCTGCTAAAACCTACATCCTGCAAAAACTTAATTCTTCTTACGTCGTAATTATGGGCTTGTGTGCTTGCTTGCAATTCAATGGGAGGCAAATCCATTTCAAGGATTCCCATGTCTTGTATTATTAATGCATCGGCTCCGGCATTATAAATTTGTTTTATGATTTTTTCGGCTTCTTCCAATTCATTTTCGAATAAAATTGTATTTAGAGCCACAAATACTTTTGCATGAAAAAGATGGGCATAAGAACATAGTGTTTCTATATCTGCAATCGAATTTTCGGCGGCTTTTCTGGCTCCAAATTTTGGCGCGCCAATATAAACAGCGTCAGCTCCGGCATTTATTGCCGTTTTGCCGTATTCTAAACTGCGTGCAGGGCTTAAAAGTTCAAGTTCAATCCTTTTATCATGGCCATTTTTGCATGGCATTGAAAAGCTATTCATGCTACAAACCGCTAGGATATTAATTTATTTATTGTCTCAATAAGTTTGTTTTCGTCGAAAGGCTTTGTAATATAACTATCCATGCCTACTTTAAGAAATCTTTCCTCATCTCCCGAAACGGCATAACCAGTAATTGCTATCACAGGTGTACGAATACCTTTATCTTTTTCTTTTTCTCTAATTATTCTTGTAGCTTCAAAGCCGTCCATTTCAGGCATTTGCCCATCCATTAAAATTATATTGTATTTGCCAATTTCAAATTTTTCAATTGCCTATAAACCGTTATATGCCGAATCAACAATAAAACCTTTGCTTGTTAAAAAACTTTTCAGGTAAATCTGATTCAAAGTGTCATCTTCTACTACCAAAACTCTGCAATCAGATTTATTATTTTCGTTATTCTTATTTTGCGTACAAAGCATTTCATCTATTGGGAGTTTAAACGGAATTTTTAAAATAAAGGAACTCCCTTTACCAAACTGACTTTCCACATTTATTTCTCCACCCATCATTGTGCAAAAACTTTTGGCAATGGCCAATCCTAATCCGGTGCCGGTATATTTTTTTGTGGTAGAACTGTCGAGTTGTAAAAAGGAATCGAACAATTTATCTATATCTTCATTTTTGATACCAATGCCCGTATCTTTAACTTCTGTTGTAATAAGGATTTGCTTATCATCAGTATTACAAGCACTTACATTAATTAAAACCGAGCCAGAATCGGTGAATTTAATGGCATTGGCTACCAGATTTATAAGAATTTGCTTATATCTTAAAGCATCTCCATATACAAGCTGCGGAACCGAAGAATCTTTGTTGATTTTAAAAAACAATCCTTTGTCTTCAGCCACGGTTTTATATAAAGATTCGATATTTTCAAATATCTGGCTGACATCAAAACTCTTTTCTTCCAGTTCAATTCTATTGGCTTCGATTTTGGAAAAGTCCAAAACATCGCTAATAATACTCAATAATGAGTTTGAAGATTTTATTATTGCATCAACTATATTTTTAATGTCGGAACCGGGATTTAGTCTCGACAAGGTTTTTGCCATTCCTACTATAGAATTGAGCGGATTACGGATTTCGTGGCTGACATTGGCAAGAAATTCAGACTTGGCTTTATTTGAAGCTTCGGCAACTTCTTTTTCTTTTTGAAGTTTTTCCTTTTCAATAATTTCGCCAATATCTCTGCAAACAGCTACAATTTTGATTTTATCCGAGTTTTCATCCTTTACTACTTTACAATTGGTTTCATACCAAGCATACGAACCATCCCTCATTAAAATACGATGTTTTATCAAGCCTATTTTTTTGTTTTCATAAACATCGTTTTTCAATTGTTGTAGCAATACAATTTCATCAGGATGTACAAATTCTACTATTGAGTGACCGTAAACTTCTTCCTGAGTCCATTTGGAAGAACTATTTACGCTTTGAGATATATATGTTATGGTTCCAATTTCAAGATCAAAAGTAATAATCATGTCATTGGAATTTTCGGTGATAAGCCGGAATTGTTCCTTACTGTCAATTAACTCTTTCAAAACTCTTTGTCTTTCGAAATGTGCCCACATGGCAGAGCCGAGAATGGTAATTTGTTTTATGCACTCGTCATTATATTCTTCTTCCTTGTTACCAACTCCAATTAGTGCAACAATTCGTTCATTGTCGAAAATAGGTACCGATAAATGCCTTTTCAAAGTAACATGGCCTTGCGGATGGCCTTTTTTCAAGGGATTATCAGCTTTATAATCATTAGTAATTATGGCTTTTCGTTGCCTTACCGATTCGCCCCAAAGCCCGGTTTTATTTAACTCATAAGTTTTGCTAAAATCTTTAATTAAATTTATAGACATAGCTGTTTTTGACCATGCATGCATTGTCATGGATTTTTCATCCTCGTTTACAAAAGCCAGATAACCAATTTCACTTTTTGTTATTTTAATGGCTTCTTCAAGAACATAGTCTGATATTTTTTTCAAAGGAGCATTAATCATTTGATTAAGCTTAAGCAATGCTATGGTACGACGGCTGTTTAGCTCCTTAATTTGTTCGGATTTTTTTCTGTCTGTTATGTCAATAATTGATGCGACACGAAGTTTTTGCCCGTCGTTGAACTCTAAATATCTGGGCGTTATTTCCACAGGTGTTTTTGTTCCGTCGCTTCGTAGTATTTCGGCTACATATTTATCAATACTTCCTGACAAAATATTTGATGTAACAATTTCTCTATAGAGAGGCGAAACATAATCTATAATATTTTTATTTATAACATTTTCAAGTTCAACTTTTCCCCAAATCTTTAGCATGGCCTCGTTCGCATCTTTTATAATGCCTTTGTCATGAAAAATAATGCCCTCCTGCGAACATTCAAAAAATAATTTTAACCGATTTTCACTTTTACGAAGAGCTTCTTTATCGTTAACTTGCTCGGTTATATCCTTTGCAAAACATTGTAGTGTTCCATTAGGCATTGCCCATGAATGCATTTCGATAATTATAATTTTGCCATCTTTCCTTTGCAGTTGCCGTTGCCTATAAACAGCAACTCCTGTTCTTAATAAATCATAACGCAGCGGATCGGATGCCAGAATTTCTTCGGAAAACAAATCATCTATCCGCATTTTTAGTAATTCATCACGCGAAAAACCGGTTAATGATATAGCCGCATTATTTACTTCTATAAAATATCCATCTTTATTGCCATAAAAAAAAGCTTCGGGAGCTAAAGACAAAATGCTTTTATACCTTTCATCGCTGTTTTGTAATTCTGTTTCTGCTTTTATGCGCTCATTAATTTCGTATTCAAGTTTTTTGGATTCTTGCCTGATTTTTAATTCTTTGTATCCCGCTTCTGATATGAACGATGTTATTTGACCCAAAAATGATGTAGTAAGAAACAGGTCTTCCTTTGTAACGACTTTTACTTTTTCCAGTGCCGAAATATATTCGTCTTCGTTAAATGAATATTTTTTTGCTTGCGACAAAAATAAATCCACATCCGGTTTTTCTATCAAAATTTGACCGGAGGTAATTATTGCAAGTAATTTGTCTTGAATAAATATAGGCATTGCGCAGTCGTACAAGCCGTTTTCGCATTTATATATTATAATTTGACCGGGCTTTTCAAACTTATTTGCAATGTCTTTATTGCATAAAAAACAGCCTCTTAAAGATTGCTCATTATTTCTGTGAAATTTTGTGCATATATCCTGCCATCCCGATTTTATCAAAATATTCATATCGGGAAAGTCTAAAAGCGCTATGCTGTATCCGGTAATTTTTGTAAACTTTTCAAATAATTCATTTAAAATGTTTATATCAACTAAATCGGATATTTTATAAAAATTATTTGTTTCGGTATTCATATTATTAATTGATTTTAATATTAACAAATATAGCTTAATTCAAAATTTTAGATAATATTTATGTGTTTTGGTTTCATTGGGAATGCATTTTTCTTGAATAAATTCACAGGTTTTTTTGGTAAGTGTGGTTAATTGCTTTTAGTGTATCTTCGTAAACAAAAACATGTTTCGCTTTGTTATATTTGTTTTGTTTTTAATTGAAGTATCAGTAATACAGCATGTTAGGTCGCAAAATTTAACCTCTCCGAATGGAAATCTCTCACTAATGTTTTGGCTTAATAATGACAGTCCCCAATATTCGGTTAAGCATAAAGAAACAACGTTAATTGACTCATCCTCAATGGGTTTTAAATTTAAAAACTCTTCAAATTACTATAAAAACGTACTTTGTTTCGGATTCGAAAACAAATATGTCGATGAAATGTGGAAGCCTGTTTGGGGAACTGATTCGATTATACGAAATAATTATAATTCAGTCGTTTTTCATTTGGCAGATTTGAATGAGCCCGATAGAAAACTTGATATTGAATTCAGAGCATATAATGATGGAGTAGCTTTCAGATATGTTTTCCCTGAAAAACTGAAAGACAGTTTATTTATTATAGAAGAAAATACCGAATTTAAATTTGCCCATAATGATAGTGTTTGGTGGATTCCCGAAGATGAATTTGCCTATGAATCATTATATCGTCACACCTTATTAAGTGATGCTGAAAAAGCCAATACCCCTTTTACTGTTGTGGCGCCAAAATACAGTATTGTTATTCATGAGGCTGCGCTGATAGATTATTCCGAGATGTATTTGGCAAAAAAACCGGGCGATTCCCTTACATTTTGCAGCCAGTTATGGTCTTGGCCCGATGGAATCGGAGTAAGAGCAATGGCTCCTTTCAAAACCCCATGGCGGGTAATAATGGTTTCGGAAAATCCTGCAGGCTTAATACAATCTCACATTATTCAGAATTTAAACGAACCTTGTGCAATTAAAAATACGTCTTGGATTAAACCCATGAAATTTGCAGGTATTTGGTGGGGAATGCACACAGGTAATTACACATGGTATTATGGTCCAAAACATGGTGCAACAACAGAAAGGGCAAAACAATACATTGACTTTTGTTCAGGTCATAACATTGGAGGTTTTCTTGCAGAAGGCTGGAATAAAGGTTGGGAAACATGGGCAACCGATACAGTTGCGCAGCAGGATTTTTGTAAGCCCTATCCCGATTTCGATTTGAAGCAGGTAGTTCGTTACGCAAAGAAAAAAAATGTTGAGCTTATTTCTCATCACGAAACAGGAGGAAACATTCCCATGTATGAGAAGCAAATGAAATCGGCAATGAAGCTTTGCCGCAGACTGGGAATACATTCGCTTAAAACGGGGTATGCCGGCCCCATTATTCCCGCAGGTATGCATCATCATGGACAATACATGGTCCGTCATTTTCAAAAAGTTGTTGAAATGGCGGCGCATTATAAAATCACTATCAATGCTCATGAAAGCATAAAACCAACTGGTCTTGACCGTACATGGCCAAACTTAATGAGCCAGGAATGTGCAAGAGGAAATGAATGGAATGCTACATATAATGCAATACCGCCATATCATGCAACCATTCTTCCATTCACAAGGTTTTTGGCAGGTCCTTTCGACTATACGCCGGGGATTTTTAAGATTAATCACGATAGTATTAAAAATAAACGCTTGTATTGTACATTGGCTGGCGAATTGTCGTTGTATGTAATTTTTCACAGTCCTTTAATGATGGTGGCAGATCTGCCCGAAAATTATGAAAACAAACCAGCCTTCAAATTTATCGAAGACGTACCTTGCACATGGGACGAAACCAAAGTGATTGAGGCTCAACCCGGAAAACTAATTTGCATTGCAAGGCGCAAAGGAAAAAACTGGTTTATAGGTGCCCGAACAAACGAAAACTCGTCTCTTTTTGAAATACCATTTTCTTTTTTGGCCCCTGATTTTCAATATAATGCTACAATATATTCTGATGCCATAAATACCGATTGGCAAACTAATCCCGAAGAAATAGAAATAGGAAATTATTTGCTGACAAATAAAGACACATTGCTGGCAGCGCTTTCAAAAGCAGGTGGCCTGACAATTTCTATAACGCCGATTGATTTTGAAAGTAAAGACAAAACAATTAAAAATATAAACTCTTTTAATGCTTCAACTCACGCAAAAGCCTATGCGTTTTCAAAACAAAATACTTTCGGAAACCTTACGGTAAATAATAAAGCCATTGGCGCAAAAGTGAATTATTTAATACCCATTTCCTCTAAATATCCTGCATCGGGAGATAGTACTTTGTGTGATGGAAAAATCGGTCAATTCAATATTTTCGAAAATAAATGGCAAGGGTTCGAAGGTACGGGTTTTGACATATTGATGGAATTGCCCGAACTTGTTTATGCAGATACTTTTATTGTAAGATTTCTGTATTCTCCAAATGATTGGATTTTTCTTCCGGACAAAGTGGAATTTTTAATTTCAACCGATAATAAAGAATTTGCTTCAATAGCTGAAATTAAAATTGATAATGAAAAAGAAACCGATTTAAAAATTATGGATATAAAAAAAATAGAGATAGTTTATGATTCGCTTCCTGTTCGCTATCTTAGGATTAAAGCCACAAGTAGCGGCGTTTGTCCGCAATGGCATTATGCGTCAGGCAAAAAATCATGGATTTTTATAGATGAAATTATTTTAAAATAAAAAACGAAATATTAAACCCTTAAAAGTTTGATTTCACGTAATTTAGTATTTCTTTTTCTGATTCTGTCATTTTCTCGTCAGCCATAGCAGCTTTTTCCATTAACCGTATAATTTTTGGATGCTTTTTAGAATCATCAGGCATGCGCAATACTAATTTTTTGTTTTTTGCCAAGTCAATTGCAGAGTTAATTTTTGAAGGATTATATTTTAATTTTTTAGCTAATTCTCCTGACTTCGTCAATGCGACACCCATTTAAGAGGGACTCCAAAAATCAGCT
>CAZJYL010000050.1:0-11969 GCA_964550265.1 uncultured Bacteroidaceae bacterium | reverse complement strand
GATGAAGATGAAAAGAGAGGAGAATGAGTACTTAATAAGTTATTGAATAAGAGATTACTAGCCGGTGAAACAGCCAAAGCAAATATTGAAGATATAAACGTTGGTGCAAAAGTTACGATGAACAATATCTTTTATGATTTTGACAGAGCAACTCTCCGTCCGGAATCAATTGAAGAATTGACCAGATTGGTTAAATTAATGAACGATATTCCGACTTTAAAAATTGAAATTATGAGTCATACGGATAATATTGGCTCTGATGAATACAACATGAATTTATCAAACAGACGTGCTGAATCTGTTGTTACATATTTAATTCAATCAGGTATTTCAAAAGATCGTTTAGTTGCAAAAGGTTATGGTAAAACTCAACCGGTTGCCACAAATACTACTCCAGAAGGACGCCAAGCCAATCGTCGAACAGAGTTTCGCGTTCTCAGTAAATAATATCTGTGTTAAAAAAAATGTAATTTTGTAAAAATAAGAAATATAAGCTGTTATGAAAAAGTTGATTATTATTTTCTTGCTTGCCATTTCATCAATTTTAAAAGTATCTGCTGATGAGGGAATGTGGCTTCCCCTGTTGATAGACAGGCTGAATTATACTGATATGCAAAAAATGGGGCTTCAGCTAACTGCCGAAGAAATATACAGTATTAATCATGCCAGCCTTAAAGATGCCATAGTTTCAATGAACGATGGAATGTGCACTGCATTTATGGTGTCTAAAGAAGGACTTATGATGACTAACCATCATTGTGGTCTAGAGTATATTACGGAAAACTCCATAAAATATAATTCGGATTACGTTCAAAATGGCTTTTGGGCATTGGATAAAAAACAAGAATTATATAATCCAAACCTAAAAGCCACATTCCTGGTGCGTATCGAAGATGTTAGTCAAAAAATTCTTCCTTATTTGAAAGATAATATGACTCCTGCTGAACGTAGCGAAAAGATTAAAGAAATATCTTCAAAATTAGTTAATGAGGCTATTGGTGGAACTCATTATGAAGGAGAAGTGAAATCATTTTTTAAAGGAAATGAATTTTATCTTTTTATATATGAGGTTTTTCGCGATGTCAGGCTGGTAGGTGCTCCTCCCATGCCTTTAGGTAATTTTGGCGCAGATTCCGACAACTGGCTTTGGCCACGTCATACAGCAGATTTTTCTTTCTTCCGCATTTATATGGGACCGGACGGTAAACCTGCACCTTATGACAAAAGAAAAAACATTCCTTATGTTCCAAAATATTATATTCCTGTCTCAACCAAAGGAGTTAATGAAGGTGATTTCACGATGGTTTTAGGATATCCGGGAACAACTGACCGTACAATGACTTCAAGTGGACTAAACCTTACACTTGAAACCATTAATCCTGCAATAATAAAAATTCGTGATGCCAAATTAAGAATCATGAAAGAAGATATGGATCGTGATCCTTCTATTAAGCTTATGTATCGTTCAAAATATAACAGATCTTCCAATTACTGGAAGTATTACATTGGACAAATTGAAGTATTGAAACGCCTTAAAGCTTCAGACAAGAAAAAGCAAATGGAGGCAGATTTCACAAAATGGGTAAATGCAGATCAATCACGCAAATCAAAATATGGTAATGCCTTAGCTATAATTGATGAGGCAACACACGAAATTACCAAATATCGTAAGGCATTAATTTATTACAAAGAATGCGTATTTAGAGGAACAGAGATTATTTCTTTTGCCAATAAATTTGACTCTTTGTATTACTTTTTAAACAAAACCGATATTCCTGCCGAGCAAAAGGCTGCAAAAATTGCTGATTTAAGTACCAAACTTAAATATTATGCATCAAATTATTATTTCAATGCTTATAATGTTGATGTTGACAAAAAGATTTTTGTGGCACTTTTACGTATCATGAAAGATGACATAGACACCGAATTCTACCCCTCAATATTTGATGAAGTTGATAAAAAGTTTAAAAATAATTTTACCTTGTATTCAAATTACGTATTTGAAAAATCAATTTTTTCAAGTAAAGAAATGGTATATGAATTTTTAAGAGAACCTAATGCCAAGGTTTTAGATAAAGATCCAGGATTTATTGCTATGATGTCTTTTAATGACAAATACAATCAAATTAAAGAACAAGCCGCAGCAATTGAACTAAAACTTGAAAATGGGGAACGGTTGTATATGAATGGGCTAATGAAAATGTATGAAGGAAAGAAAAAGTTCTATCCCGATGCAAATAGCACTATGCGCCTTACATATGGTAAAGTAACTAATTATACGCCTACCGATGGTGCCGAACAACCTTTTTACACTACCTTATCCGAGTTATTAGCCCGTGAAGATGCTAATAATCCGGATTTTATTGTTCCTGAAAAACTTAAAGACTTGTATAACAAGAAAGAATATTCTAAATATACAAATTCTAAAGGAGAAGTTCCTGTTTGCTTTTTAACTGACTGTGATGTAACAGGTGGTAATTCAGGTGCACCAATATTAAATGCCAAGGGTGAACTCGTTGGTATTATTTTCGATATAAATTGGGAAGCTACAGCGTCTAGCTTAAGCTATGTTCCTGATCAAACAAGAGCTATTTCAACAGATATTAGATACATTTTATTCCTTATTGAAAAATATGCCGAAGCTACTAATATCATTCAAGAACTTGACTTGAGAAAATAGCTTTTTGCAACACAAATTATTAAAAAAAAGCCGCTATTTAGCGGCTTTTTTGTTTTTACAGAAACTTATTAGTGTTTTATGTTATTCAAAAAAACAAAATCCTCTTGTCAAATATAAAGACATCATAAATAATTAAGAATTTAAATACCTAATTATACTCTAATTTTGCATTGAAATTCTTAAAGGAATTAAAAATACTTCTTTTTCAATTTAATTTCTATGAACGAAACTTCTCAGGCACGCAAGGCTATTCTATTGCAAAAATTTTTATTTGCTTTTATAATCGCATTTTTTGCAAACTTAAACATTGTTAATGGGCAGCAATACAATGTGGCAGGAAATGCTTTTTGGAATGGAAATCCAGGATGTTACACATTAACAAATACCACCGGGCAATCAGGTGCAGTTTGGAATGTTAACACAATAGATCTTACGCAACCAATTGACATTACCCTTACATTAAATTTTGGCTGCAATGACGCAGATAACTACCCTGATCCAAATTGCGGTGCTGATGGTATAAGCTTTGTTCTGCAGCCAAACGGAACGGGCTCATTTGGTTCCGGTGGTGGCGTGGGATTTAATGGAATATTTCCGTCTTTTGGTGTGGTAATGGATACCTACACAAATGGACCTGATGACAATTTTGCTTATGATGGAGGTGTTGATCATATTTCAATTAATATAAATGGGAATGTAACTCACGGAACAGCCAATGAACTTGTGCCTCCGTCTGTTGGCGCCGCAAGTGGCTTCCCAACAAATATTGAAGATTGCAACGATCATATTTTTCGATTTATCTGGGAACCTGACCCGGTTTTGGGAGGAACTGCCGTTGTTTATTTTGACGGAATACCAATGCTTAGTTATACCGGAGACATTGTAACAAATGTTTTCAATGGAAACCCCGTTGTATATTGGGGTGTAAGTGCTTCAACAGGCGGTTGCTGGAATGTTCAAACTGTATGCATGACAGTGGTTGCAAGTTTCACAACTACAGGTAGTTATTGCAAAGGCAGCCCTATCCAGTTTCAAGACCAAAGTATAAGCGGAACTACCATAAATTCATGGAACTGGGACTTTGGTGATGGCACAACATCAAATCAGCAAAACCCTGTTCACACCTACGATGCCCCGGGTGATTATCAGGTTGTTATGTCAATAACCAATATTTCAGGATTTAGCTCAACAATTACACAAGAAATTTCTATTCTGGCACCAATTGTTTCTATAGATAGTGTTGGGCCCGTTTGTGAAGGTGATATGATAACCCTTAACGGACATGCCACTCCCTTTCCCCCGACAATGATTCAGACAAGTTCTTTTTCCAACACCAATGCCATGCCTATCCCTGACGGAGGAATAGGTACTTCATGGTCAGGTACAGGAGGAAATTTTGCCACATCAAATATTGCTGTTACCGGACTTACTACAGGATGGAGTATTGAATCTGTCTGCCTAAATATCACCCATTCATACGACGGCGATTTGATAATTTATCTTAAAGACCCCTGCGGAAATTTAATGTTGCTTTCACGAAGTAATGGCAGTAGCGGTGATAACTATACAAACACTTGTTTTAGCCCTGCTGCAAATGCCAGTATAACAACCGGTTTTCCTCCTTTTTCAGGAACATGGATACCACAAGCCGGAGCAGCAGCATGGAATACTTTAACATCTTGTGCTAATCCCAATGGAAATTGGAGTTTGCTTATTGGTGATACATATTCTTCCGACAACGGGTCATTAAATAATTGGAGTATTACTTTTGTAAATCAAATTCCAGTAACCGTAAACTATATCTGGCAACCCCTTAATGTATCTACTACTCTTACACCCAGCTTTAATGCCACAAATTCGGAATGGATTTATTTATCGGCATCAGATAATTTGGGATGTTCCGACATGGATTCAGTCTATCTAACTGTAAATCCAGTTCCTATAATTTCAATTATTGGAGACACTATTTGCCCTGGTGAGCAAGCTACCATAACTGCATCAGGTGCTCAAAACTATTTATGGAATACTTCAGCCACAATAAATCCTTTAGTTGTTTCACCTTCAGCAACCACCACATACACAGTAACGGGAACAAGTAATAATTGCAGTTCTTCAGCATCTGCTCAGGTTATTGTTAATCCATCACTTACGATAACATTGGTTGGAGATACTATTTGCGAAGGGGAACATAGTATTTTAAATCCGTCCGGAGCTGATGCGTATTTATGGAATTCAGGATCAACAGATAATCCTTATGAGGTGCAACCCTCCACTACAACCACATATTCTGTTACAGGCACTAATATTTCTGGCTGCAGCGGAACAGCGTCTGCTCAGGTATTAGTAAGGCCAAATCCTTCTATTACCATAACAGCTCCTGCTGTATGCGAGGGCACAAGCGGCACTATTACAGCCAGTGGTGCTGCTTCATATAATTGGTCAAACGGATCAACCAACAACCCCTTGGTGCTTCAGCCTGCCGTTGCCGGCACATATACTGTTACCGGCACCACATTGGGATGCATAGGAACCGCTTCTGCTACACTTACCGTAAATCCGCTGCCTATTCCTCAATTTGTTTCATCTGCCACAAAAGGATGTGCTCCACTTGAAATTAACTTTACCGACCAGTCAACAGGTAATATTACTCAATGGCAATGGAGAACTACGTCAGGCATTTTTAGTGTTAATCAAAATCCAACCCATACTTTTAGTCAGGCAGGGACTTACCCGATTACTTTAACCGTAACTACAGATGAAGGATGTACAGCATCAATCACACCAATAAATATATTTGTTTCGCAAGTAATTGCCAACATTATTACAAACAGCCATGTTTCACAGGCCGGAGACAACATTAATTTCTTTGATGGCAGTATGGGCGCCAGTTCGTGGCAATGGGATTTTGGAAATGGCGAACAATCAAATCTGCAACATCCCGGCACAATGTATGATCAGCCCGGGGAATATACAGTAGTTCTTACAGTGCAAAATCAAGAAGGATGCACAGATTCTGACTCAACACTTTTGGATATCAGGCCACTGTTTACAATATATATACCCTCAGCTTTTAGCCCAAACGACGATGGAATAAATGATTTATGGTATCCTTATGGCGAAAGCTGGAATATAAATCAATACGAAATAGAAATTTTTGACCGCTGGGGTAATATGGTATTCCATTCAACCGATATTAATACGCCATGGGAAGGACCTGAATATTCAGGAACAAACTCTACACAGTCGGTTTACTCTTATCGTATTAAAATAACGGATACTAATGGCATAACCCATATTTATTCGGGCGGCATTACGGTGTTTCAATAAAAACAATTAATTACTTTTGTTGTTAATATATTTAGTCAACAATTTTTTAAATGGTTCTTTTTCTTCGTGAATTCTCATTTTCAAGTTGAAAAAAACATCGGGCTTCAACTCCGGGTACATAATACATATCTCATTAAGAATACGTATTGAATTATTTCTGACAGCGACCGGCATTTTTTGATTGGTAGCATATTTAAGGCTCAATTCATACAAAACACCTATTTGTTCATCGCTAAGTTCTTTTATATACCGAATTAGCATTAAAAGGAATTGCCGCCGGGGACCATCATTTTTAAACAAAGGCAAATGACTGATTATTTTCGGAATTAAGTATTTGGCAAATCCGTGACTTAATTTATCAGCTTTCTCTATAACGTTTGAAGCCCTCATGTCATAAGGGTATATATTGCCAAAAGCAATGTTTTCAAAATCCTTCAATAACTCAGGCTTTTCAAGTAATAACGCTGCAGCCCTATCGGCAGTTGACCTGCCGCTGTCGTAAATAATTTCCTCTTTAATCACTTTTATCATTTCCATATTACAACGGATCAACATCCAGAATTACACGTACACCCTTATTGTCAGAATTGTTTAATAAATCTGCAACCTGAGATAAAATCCATGTTTTGTAGAAACCCAATTCGTTATTTTTGGATAGTTTAACAAGAATGTTCTGAATATAAAAATTCTTTATTCTTGAAACCGGAGGAAATTCAGGACCTAACAATTGCTTGTCTTTCAATCGCTTTTTTAAAAAATCCTTCAGCATATTTGAAGCTGCAATTACATTATTCTTTTCTTTATGTAATACAGATATGCGGATAATTCTTATAAAAGGCGGATAAAGAAATTTTTTTCGCGACAGAATTTGCTGTTCCATAAATTCAACATAGTTGCCCTCGGCTACATATTTTACAATAGGATTTTCCAGGTCATAAACCTGAATATACACTTTGCCTTTAGAATCTCTTCTGCCTGCTCTGCCGGCTACCTGCATTAAAGTCTGAAAAGCCTGTTCGTGCGACCTGAAATCGGGAAACGAGTGTAAATTATCTGCATTTAATATGCCCACAACATCGACCCTGCTAAAATCAAGGCCTTTAGTTATCATTTGAGTGCCGACAAGGATGTCAAACCTGCCTTCGTCAAATCCTTTGAATATATCAGTCATTGCCTTTTTACCGCGTGCAGAATCCATATCCATTCTGGCAATACGATACTCCGGAAAAATTATTTGAAGTTCATCTTCTATTCTCTGGGTTCCCATGCCTTTCATAAGTATTTGAGAACTTTTGCACAAGGGACACGCTTTTGGTGTACTATCGGTATAACCGCAATAATGACATTTTACCAATTCTATGTTTTTGTGATAGGTCATAGACACATCACAATTTCGGCAAACCGGAGACCAGCCACATTCGGCGCATTCAATCCATGTGCTGTAACCCCTGCGATTTTGAAATAAAATTACCTGTCGTT
Organism: uncultured Bacteroidaceae bacterium; assembly: GCA_964550265.1. Lineage (GTDB taxonomy): Bacteria > Bacteroidota > Bacteroidia > Bacteroidales > DTU049 > GWF2-43-63. Next base: position 4,483 of record CAZJYL010000050.1, on the reverse strand, counting down.
TTTGCTCAACTGCCTTTTTTATTGAATCATACAATTCGGGGCTAAGAGGTCCCAGCATTTTTTTTCTAAACGTGGCGCTACGAATATCTATTATATTAATTTCAGGTTGAACGGCAGTACCAAAACGCTCAGACAAATCAACACGACTATACATTTTATTTTGAGCATTTACCCATGTTTCGAGTGATGGTGTTGCCGATCCCAAAATTATTTCAGCTTTTGTCATACTTGCCAGCATAACTGCGCTATCCCGCGCATTATATCTGGGAGCAGGATCATGTTGTTTATAACTGCTGTCATGTTCTTCGTCAACAATTATAAGTCCTAAATTGTCAAACGGCAAAAACAACGCAGAACGAGCACCTAAAATAACTTTTGGCGATTTCTTTTCCAAAACCTCATTCCATATTTCTACCTTTTCCTGAGCATTAAAACGTGAATGATAAACCAACAGGTCTTTTCCAAAATATACCCGCAAACGGGTCACCATATAATCCGTCAGAGCAATTTCAGGCAATAAATACAAAACTTGCTTACCTTTATTAAGCATGTCCTGTATTAATCTAATATAAATTTCGGTTTTACCACTACCTGTAACGCCAAACAACAAAATTGGCTTATCTAAGCCCATTGCGGTTTTTATATCGTTAAAAGCTTTTTGCTGCGCATCAGAAAATATATAATTATTATCGAAATTTTTATTAACCGGTCTTGTATCCAAACGGGAAATTATGCGTTCGGTTTGTATCAATACCTGTTTTTTAATCAATGCCCCCACCGCCGAAGCACCGGCAGCTTTATTCAACTCCGACAAGATTATTTCTTTTTTCCCGCGCGCCATATTAAAAAACTCAAGTAAAGCGCGAAACTGAGCAGGCGATTTTTTTTCAAGCTTCACCATTAAAGCATTCAACAAACCCTCATTTTCGTAATCTTTTGATATAGAAATAATTTTTTCCTTTTTGGGTTTGTATCGGTCTTCAAGCTCTTCTACAGGATATAAAACCTTTTTTATAATTAATGACCTGATAAGTTGTTGTACCGATGTTTTTCCCACAACGGCCTGTATGTCTGAAATTGTAAGCTTTTCATTATTAATGGCGGCTTCAGCAATCATGAATTCATCATCGGACAAATTATCGAATTTGTCGTTAAAATCGGGATTCAAGACATATATGGTATTGCTTTCTATTTTAAGCCCTGCCGGTATGGCTGCATTCATCACATCGCCCATTGAGCACATGTAATACGACGACATCCATTCCCAGAACCTTAGCTGAAGACTATTTACTATTGGGCTTGCATCAAGTACATCAGAAATCTCTTTTATTTGAATATTATCATTTTGCGCTTCTTCGGTAATGTTAACAATAATTCCGGTATAAAATTTTTTTGCACCAAAATTAACTACTACCCGCTTGCCAACCGATACCTGATCTTTATACTTATCAGGAATCTTATAAGTAAAATAATCTTTTACTGGTAGCGGCAAAACAACTTCGGCAAACACAAATACTGATTAAATAGATAATATATGAATCATTTCTTTTAAATCGGTACGCACTTTATTGGTATTCTTGACGGCAAGATTAAAAGGTGTTTCAACAACTTCGCGTTTAACAATACCTATCATCACTCCCGACCTGCCTTCTAAAAGTGCCTTGACTGCATGGAATCCGTATTGGCTGGCATATACACGATCCATACATGTGGGAGTTCCCCCGCGTTGAATATGTCCCAATATGGTAACCCGTATATCATAATTAGGCAAACGCTCCCGTACTTTTTCCGCAACAACAAATGCACCTCCGCTTTCATCGCCTTCGGCAATTATAATAATACCACTGGTTTTATTATGTCTGCGCCCATTTTCAACTTTGTCGATTAATTCGTCAATTAATGTGGGAGTTTCGGGAATTAAAATATCTTCGGCACCTACAGCTATACCGCTTCGCAAAGCTATAAATCCGGCATCGCGACCCATAACTTCAATAAAGAAAAGTCTTTCGTGAGAATCGGCTGTATCGCGAATTTTATCTACTGCCTCAACTACAGTATTCAATGCAGTGTCATAACCTATACAATTATCTGTTCCGCTCATGTCATTATCAATAGTACCGGCTATGCCGACTATTTTAACATCAGGATACTCAGTCATAAAATCGTTTGCTCCCCGAAATGTTCCGTCGCCACCTATTACTACCAATGCATCAATTCCGGCATCAATCAAATTATTATATGCACGTTCCCTTCCTTCTTTTGTTCTGAATTCCTTGCTTCTGGCAGTTTTCAACATGGTACCGCCCCGCTGAATTATATTGGCAACACTTTTTGCATCAAGTTCAACAAAATCTCCCTCTACCAAACCCTGATATCCATGCCGGATTCCCGTTACAAGCAATCCGTGATAAATTGCCGTACGCGTAACTGCCCGTATTGCAGCATTCATGCCGGGCGCATCGCCGCCCGAGGTAAGTACTCCAATTCTTTTTATTTTATCCATTATATGTTTTTTTGCCTAATACAAAGGTAACAAAAAGCAAAATGAATTATTTATGCCGCATAATAAATTATTGTTTAAACTCTTAATTTATTTGAGCTAAACTCTTATTCACGGCTATTAATACTCAAATTCATTATATAGCTTGCCACTTCTTCAGCCGAAATATCTCTCATACAACTGCATGACAATGTTTTTTTACAGGCTGAACATTTTTTATCCGACACAAAAACCCTTGTGTTTTGTCCTACAGGAGCCCAACGGCCAGGATGCATAGGACGAATAGGCGGATACAGGCCAACAGAGTTAATGCCAAGTGCCGCAGCTATATGCAGCGGGCCAGTACTTGCCGCTACAAGCCCATCGCATTGCCCGATAAAATATATTAATTCATTCAACGAAAGTTTTCCCGACAAATCAATTACTAATGGAAATGGCTCTGACAGCAAGCTGCGGAACAATTCGCCTTCTTTTTCGGTTCCTGTTAAAAAGATTTTGAATTCATCTGCCGGCAAATGTTTTATAAGCTCGGCAAATCTGTCAATTCCCCACTCTCTTGCACTGCCCTTTGAGCCCGGATGCAAAATAAGATTGAATTTATTTGAGTCAATAATATTATTTAAATCTCCCTTTTGCTCATTATTTTTAGTAAGCAACTGCATGCTGCGCAATTGTTCCGGCGAAGGAATATGAGAAATACCAAAGCCTTTCAGTAATTCAAAATTTAATTGAGCTTCATGCAAATCGGAATTTTTTCGGGTAAAATTTATGTTTCTGTTGCAATAAAGCCAATGAAACGTTCTGTGCGATGTTCCAATACGTAATGATATTCCGGCTTTATATGCTGCTTTGGCTATTACCTTTCGCGGGAAAACATGTATTATAGAGTCCGAATTTAGTTTTTTTAATTCTTCCACAGAATTGTTTGAAATATCATCCCAGCTAATAAAAATATCAACTGCAGGACAAAGCTCCACTATAGGCTTTGTATAATTTCTTCCTAAAAAAATAATTTCACAACCCGGCTTTTGTTGTTTTAAATAAACAGCCAAAGGCAAAGTTAGCACAACATCGCCTATAGCATCAGTTCTACTTATTATTATTTTTTCAGGAATCATTTATTAAATTTAAAAATAATAAAATTAAGCCGGTTAAAACTATTCATTCATCCAATTATCCAGTTCACGGCGTTCTTTTTTAGTCGGTCGTCCTGTTCCTTTTGGGCGTTGAAACACAAGACGCTCACGTATTAAATCCAGCTTTTTAAATTCTTCGTCAGGGGTAAGTTCAATAATATAATCAGACAGCAATTTTGCACCAACACGCGATTTTGGCAAATCAACAATCTTAATTGTACGTGTATATGCGTGTAATTTTATCTCGATAATTTCGTTTGCGGCAACCTCTCTGGCCGGCTTCACTACCTGCCCATTAATGCTTAATCGTCCGTTTCGGCAAGCTTCGGTAGCCATTGTGCGCGTTTTGTAAACTCTTACACACCAAAGAAATTTATCGATGCGCATACAAAGCTATTTTTCTCTGAAAAACAATTGAATATTACATCCCTGCAAATCGAAATTCTCGCGCAATTTTTTTTCAACAAAGCGTTTATATGGTTCTTTGATATATTGCGGCAAATTACAAAAGAACACAAAGGCAGGGTATGCCAGCTGCAACTGGGTAATATACTTAATTTTTACCCGTTTGCCTTTATACGTAGGGGGAGGCATTTCAGTAAATATAGGCAATAAAATATCGTTTAATTTAGAAGTAGAAATCCGCCTGCTACGATTTTCGTAAACCTTTTGCAGTATTTCCAAAGTTTTTATAATTCTGGTTTTTTCAGTTGCGCTGGTGAAAATAACAGGCACATCGGTTTGTGGCATAAGTCGCTGCAAAAGATTTTTTTTGTATTCATCCATCGTTTTATGGTCCTTTTCAACCAAATCCCATTTATTCATTGCAACAACAACGCCCTTATTG
>CAZJYL010000049.1:0-12080 GCA_964550265.1 uncultured Bacteroidaceae bacterium | reverse complement strand
GTAACAGCCACAGCAACCGATAGTAGTGGAAATACATCGGAGTTTTCCTTGAATCTGGAATTACCGGGTCCGAATGCTATTGCGAATTTAGAACGGGAACTTTTTAAAGTATTTCCAAATCCGGCTTCTGATTATATTGTTATTGAAAACTCAACGGATGGCGAATTTATGTTGGAAATAATAAATTCTTGCGGCCAAATATTGCTAGGTGAAACCGATATCACCGATAAAATCACGGTGATTACCGAAAAATGGCAAAGAGGAGAATATTTTGTTATAATAAAAAACAAAGCTGAATCCGTAACATTCAAGATTCAGCTTTTGTAGGTTATAAGATTAAACTTTATACAAACAAGTTTAGGTTGCCCTCGGTTTTTTCGAGATATGTAGCCACTCCTCCGATTTGCACACCGTCCATAAGTTCTTCTTTTACAATTCCCATAACATCCATCGACATTTGGCAGGCAACAAAATCGACTCCGCTTTCCTGTGCAGTTGTTATCATTTTTTCCAATGCGTCAACTTGTTTGTTTTTCATGCGTTTGCGCATCATAGAGCGACCAATGCCGCCCATATTGAACTTGGACAATGCCAGTTTACGGCTTGATTTTGGCATTAAAAATCCAAATATTTTTCCAAAGAAATCTTTTTTAACAGAAGGCTTATTTATCCTTTTTATGATATTTAGTCCCCAGAACGTAAAAAACAGCGTAACTTTTTTCCCCATTGCTGCTGCTCCGTTTGCAATTACAAAAGAAGCCAAGGCGCGATCCAGGTCATCGCTAAAAACAACGAGTGTGGCATTGTTTCCGGAAATATTAGCCTGAATCTGAGGTGATGCAGGTTTGCCTTTTGAAATTACTGCCGTTATTTTTCCGCTATCCTGCGTCAGTTCAAGAATTTCGTTTCCCGTAACTTTAGCCCATGCGGCAACATCCTTGTAGAATCCCGGGTCAGAGGCAGTGATGCTTATTGTTTCGCCAACATTTATTTCGTCAATGGATTTTTTCAATTTCAGTATTGGCCCGGGGCATTGCATACCACAAGCATCAACAATTTTAATTTTATCGACAGGAACGCTTTTAACAGCAGATTTTTCTTTACTGCCCTGATAAATATGGTCGTCAATACCAATGAAATCATTTTCAAAAATATCTTCGTTGCTTTGCTTCTGACTTGCCGTTTCATAGGTTTTCAAACCACCGGAAAGATTATAGACATTATCGAATCCGCTTTGCGACAGTATTCTGCAAGCCACATGAGCACGAAGACCTACTCCGCAGAAAACAATTATTTTTTTGTCTTTGGGAATTTCGTCAAGATGTTTCCTTAAATCATCAAGAGGAATATTAACTGCGCCGTCTATGCTGCCAAGCTGGTGTTCTTCCTTGGTTCTGACATCGAGCAGGAAAATATCACTACGTGATTCCTTGTGTATTTCGCGCCACGAAATAGGTTTTGCTATGCCCGCCAATATGTTTTCGGCAACCATTCCTGCAATATTCACAGGGTCTTTTGCCGATGAATATGGCGGCGCATAAGCATGCTCTATGTCAGCCAAATCATAAACTGTAGCACCATGCTGTATTGCCGATGATAAAATATCTATTCTTTTGTCGGTGCCTTCGTATCCGACTATCTGAGCTCCCAATAACCGTCCATTGTCAGGTGCAAACGAAATTTTTATTGTCATTGGCAAAGCACCCGGATAATATCCCGCATGCGAAGAAGAGTGGGTTGTGGAATCAATGTGCGGGATATTTAATTTGCCTAGTTGTTTCCCCGATATTCCCGTTGCGGCTACGGTAACGTCAAAAACTTTTGCTATTGCAGTGTTTACGGAGCCATTATAAGTTTTTTTATTTCCAAAAACGATATTATCGGCAGCAATGCGCCCCTGTTTGTTTGCAGGTCCAGCAAGATAAGTAATCATTGGAGTTCCTGTAATGGGATTAGGAAATTCTATTGCATCGCCAACAGCATAGATATTTTCGTCGGTTGTCTGTAAATATTTATTTACGACTATTCCACCCGAAGCACCAACGGCAAGACCGGCAGCCTTTGCAAGTTGACTGTCGGGGCGGACGCCAATAGACAAAATAACCATGTCGGTTTCTATAGTTTTTGAAGAACTCATGGTTACTTCAATTCTACCATTCTTCTCGGCAAATGATGCAACAGAAGATTTTAAATAAAACTCTACGTTCTTGGTTTTTAAGTGCTGATGAACCATTGCGGCCATGGAATAATCCAGTGGCGACATTACCTGTTCGGCCATCTCTACTATGGTTACTTTTAGTCCCGCTTCGTGAAGATTTTCAGCCATTTCCAGCCCAATGAAACCTGCACCAACAACAACAGCATGTTTAGGGTTATTGTTTTTTATATACTCCTTAATTTTATCGGTATCGGGCACATTGCGCAAAGTGAAAATACCCTGCGACTGTATGCCCGGAATTGGAGGTTTTACAGGCTCGGCACCCGGCGATAAAACTAATTTATCGTATTTCTCCGTGTAGGTTTCGCCACTCAGCACTTTCTTTACCGTAACTTCTTTTTTATCTCTGTCAATAGAAATAACTTCGGAAAAATTGCGGACTTCCAGATTGAAACGTTGTCCGAAAGTGGCCGGAGTCTGTACGAATAAATTTTCACGTTCAGGAATAGTTCCTCCAATATAGTAGGGCAAACCACAATTGGCATAAGAAATATATTCGCCACGTTCAAAAATTATTATTTCACTTTTTTCATCAAGTCTTCTCAAACGCGCTGCAGTTGTAGCTCCACCGGCAACACCGCCAACAATTAAATATCTCATAACTCAACAAAATTAAATTTATGCAAAATTACTTTGAATAAAAATATAAATGGAGTATATGTCTATGATGAATATCATGGCTGCTAATTGTTGTGAAAACTATAAGATGTGTTTTTTATAAAAACAAAAGCCCTTTATTGCTTTTTTAGGTTATTTCAGTTTCAAATCATTTAGCTGCGAATAATTTCCGTAAAAAACATTTACATCAACGTGATGATTAATGCCGTCGATTTTGGCCTTATCGCTAAATTGCCAGAATTTCCAATCGGCAAATGTTGCTGGCTTTTCTTCGTAATAATGAGCTATCCATAATGGATATTTTTCAATAATGCTGCCCCTGAAATAGGTTTCGTAAAAAAAAGCGCCGGTGTAAACAATAGGTCTGACTCCATAGTGTCTTTCAACAATTTGTAACCAAATATAAACAGAGTTGACAAGAGATTTTTTGTCAATACCATTTGCTGTTTCTTCTATGTCGAGAACCGGAGGCAAATCGCCTTTACTCATAACAACATTCCTGCAAAAATGATCTGCCTGTAATTGTGCATTTACATTCGGTTTGAAATAATGATATGCTCCTCTTGGTATCCCGACATCTTTTGTTTCATTCCAGTTTTTCTTAAAATAAGAGTCAATCATAGATGTTCCTTCTGTAGCTTTAATAAAAGCAAATTCGACGGTAAATTTTTCCGATTTAAAATCTGCCACACGTACCCAGTCAATATCATTCTGGTAATGAGAAACATCAATACCAAATATGCTGTATCCATCAGGCAATGTCACACCAACTTTTGTAATCTTTTCGTAATTATTTTTTTGAGACCCAAATTGCGAATTAAGCCAATACAGAAAATATTTGCCCGGATTTGTAAATACTAATAGGCAAAAAATCAGCGCCGTTGTAAATGCTATTACATACCAACGTCTGTTATTGCGCTTTTTACGTTTTGCCATTAAACTAATTTAAAAGCGATATTTTAAACTTTTAAACTAAACTAGTATTAACTTTCTTTTCCGTGGCAAGCTTTATATTTTTTACCGCTTCCGCAGGGGCAGGGATCGTTACGCCCAACCTTCTTTTCTACACGTACCGGTTCTCTTGATGCTTTGTTTGCACTTGGGTCGTGATATTTTGGATGTTGCGCTCCCGGTATGTCAGACTCCCTGCTGGTTTTTAGATTAGTATTACTGCTGCGGCGCACCTGTTCGGTTTCGGACAAATTTTTATCTTCGGCCAATGGTACTCGACCATGGGTGAGAAAACTTAAGATATCTTTATTTATCTTGGTAAGCATTTGTTTGAATAACTCAAATGATTCAAATTTGTAAATAAGCAAAGGGTCTTTTTGCTCATAAACAGCACTTTGAACACTTGTTTTCAAATCATCCATTTCTCTAAGATGTTCTTTCCATGCATCATCAATCATGGCTAAAGCAAGGCTGCGCTCAACACCGCGCATTAGCTCTTTTCCCTCGCTCTCGTAAGATTTTTTAATATTGGCTAAAGCAGTGAAGGTTTTTTTACCATCGGTAAAAGGAACAGCCACATCATCGAATTTGCGGTTTACGTTTTCGTAAATTTCTTTAATAATCGGATAAGCGCGTGTAGCTGTTACTTCACATTTTTGCTGGTACTCGGAATAGGATTGTTCGAATAATTTGTCGGCAATTTTTGTCGTACTTTCACTAAAGAAGTCTTTATCGCTAATTTCAGGCTCGATGGCAAGTACTTTCATTGCATCATAAGAAAACTGCTCATAATCGCGTGAATCCTGATTATCAGCTACAATGGTTTCCGAAATATCGCTGAACATGTTCAGCAGGTCAATCGACAGTTTGTCGCCGTATAAAGCATTATGACGTTTATTGTAAATCACCTCACGCTGCGAATTCATTACATCGTCGTATTCCAAAAGACGTTTACGTATTCCAAAGTTATTTTCTTCCACTTTTTTCTGAGCCCGTTCAATAGCCTTGGAAACCATTGAGTGCTGAATCATTTCGCCATCTTTCAAACCTAAACGGTCCATGATTCCCGCAATCCTATCGGAGCCAAAAAGACGCATTAAATCGTCTTCCAGAGAAACATAAAACTGCGAAGAGCCCGGATCGCCCTGACGACCGGAACGTCCGCGTAATTGTCGGTCAACCCGCCGCGATTCATGTCTTTCCGTTCCAATAATGGCAAGACCGCCCGCTTCTTTCACTCCCGGTCCCAGCTTAATATCTGTGCCCCTACCTGCCATGTTGGTGGCAATAGTAACGTTTCCTGCCTGACCTGCTGTGGCAACAATATCGGCTTCCTTTGCATGTAGCTTGGCATTAAGTACACTATGCTTAATTTTTTTCATGGTAAGCATACGACTAAGCAGTTCTGATGTCTCAACAGATGTGGTACCAACAAGAACAGGCCTTCCTGCTTCTTTTAGTCTAACAATTTCATCAATAACGGCATTAAACTTTTCACGCTTGGTTTTATAAACAAGATCGTGATGGTCTTTTCGTATCACGGGACGGTTTGTAGGAATAACAACAACATCAAGTTTGTATATATTCCACAACTCACCTGCCTCAGTTTCGGCAGTACCGGTCATACCGGCAAGTTTCTTATACATGCGGAAATAGTTCTGCAATGTAATAGTGGCATAAGTTTGAGTGGCTGCCTCAACTTTTACGTTTTCCTTTGCCTCAATAGCCTGATGCAAACCGTCGCTATAACGCCTTCCCTCCATAATACGGCCGGTTTGCTCATCAACGATTTTAATTTTATTGTCTATGATAACATATTCAACATCTATTTCGAAAAGCGTATATGCTTTTAGCAGCTGATTCATGGTATGAATCCTGTCGGACTTAACAGCATAATCCTGCCTTAGTATCTGTTTTTTCTCAATTAATTCCGTTTCGGATAAATTTGCTTTTTCCAATTCGGCAAGCTCTGAGCCAATATCGGGTAAAATAAAAAATTTAGGGTCACCGGTTTTTTCTGTCAACAAATCAATACCCTTGTCGGTTAACTCAATAGAGTTATGCCTTTCGTCAATCACAAAAAACAATTCATCATCTATTAGATGCATGTTTTTCATGTTTTCGGCCATATACTGATTTTCGGTTTTATGCAAAAGGGTTTTAATTCCCGGCTCACTAAGAAATTTAATCAGAGCCTTATTTTTTGGCAAGCCGCGGAAACATTTTAATAAAGCTACCCCACCCAGTCTTTCTTCTTCGGGTGTGGGATTTTCTTTTCCAAGCATTTGCTTTGCTTCGGCAAGAAAGCCATTAATCAAATTCTTTTGCGCATTGGTTATAGTAACGACATAAGGTTTTAAAGCATCAAATTCCTGATGGTCGCCTTTGCTTGTAGGACCTGAGATAATAAGCGGAGTACGGGCATCGTCAATTAATACTGAGTCAACCTCATCCACAATGGCATAATTATGTCCACGCTGCACTATCTCATCGGTACTTCTGGCCATATTATCGCGTAAATAATCAAAGCCGAATTCATTATTTGTGCCATAGGTAATGTCAGCCAAGTAGGCTTTTTTTCTGGCAGAACTGTTGGGCTCGTGTTTATCGATGCAATCAACGACTAATCCATGAAATTCAAATAAAACACCCATCCACTCAGAGTCCCTTTTTGCCAAATAGTCGTTTACGGTAACAACATGCACACCTTTTCCCGGCAATGCATTCAAATAAACAGGCAAAGTTGCAACAAGTGTTTTTCCCTCGCCTGTAGCCATTTCGGCAACTTTTCCTGAATGCAAAACATGTCCGCCAATAAGCTGAACATTATAATGCACCATATCCCACGAAATTGTATTACCTCCGGCCGTCCATGCATTTTTCCAATATGCTTTATCTCCTTTGATGATTATACTGCTGCGCTTAGATGCAAGCTCTCTGTCGAAATCGGTGGCAGTAACCTCTATCTCATCATTTTCCTTAAATCTGCGTGCAGTGTCTTTTACAACAGCAAAAGCCGCAGGTAAAATTTCATTAAGTTTTTCCTGAGTTATTTCGTAAACTCTTTTTTCGAGCTTTTCAATTTCTGTATATATGCTTTGTTTATCATCAATTGACATATCGTATTCAATCTCGATGCGATTTTTAAGCGCAGCGATCTGAACCTCTTCTTCCTTTACCGCTTCAATTAATACAGAACGAAATTCCAGTGTCTTTGCCCGCAATTCATCATTCGAAAGCTGTTTAATCTTTTCGTACTCCACATGCACTTTTTCAACATAAGGTGCAATTTCTTTCATGTCTTTTTCAGCCTTGCTCCCAAAAATCTTTTGCCAAATTGTTGCCATATTTATGTAATAATTATTACTACAAAAGTAATTGATTTTTTTTAATCCAATATTCTTTATTAATCAACGAAATAAGCTGTTTCTGATGTCAAAATGTATTTCTATCTAATTTGTTATTGACAAACAAGAACAAATGACTATTTGTTATCTTTGCATTATGAAATCACGCGGCTTAGTTTTATTTTTAGACTCTACTCATCCTCTGCTTCCTCAAAAACTTTCAGAAGCGGGGTTTGAAATAAATCATTTTTCGGGAACAACAGATGAACTGATTCAATTGTTGCCAAATGCCACGGGATTAGTTATCAGAAGCAAATTTGTTCTAAATGACGAATTGCTTAAACATGCCTGTAACCTGCGTTTTATTGCCCGTGCGGGCGCGGGAATGGAAAATATTGACACTGAATTTGCAAGTAAAAAAGGAATTGTTTGCCTTAACAGCCCTGAAGGAAATCGTGATGCGGTGGGTGAACAGGCGTTGGCTATGTTGCTGATGCTGATGAATAATTTGCTTATTGCAGATAATGAAGTAAGAAACGGTACATGGAAACGTGAAGCGAACAGAGGATTTGAACTTACAGGAAAAACTGTAGGTATTATTGGTTATGGGAACATGGGTAGCGCCTTTGCCCAAAAATTAAAAGGTTTTAATTGCAATATATTAGCTTACGACAAATACAAAACGGGATTTGGAAATGATTATATTCAGGAAAAACCGATGGATGATTTGTTTGATAAAAGCGATGTAATCAGCCTTCATGTGCCTTTAACAAAAGAGACCACTTATCTGGCAAACGAAGAATTTTTCAAGTCGTTTCGCAAACCGGTCTGGTTTATAAATACATCGAGGGGAATGGTTTGCAAAACTTCGGCATTGCTGGATGCCATTGAAAAAAAACAAGTACTTGGTGCAGCTTTGGATGTGCTTGAATGGGAAGATTTCAGTTTCGAAAATTTCTTTAAACAAAGTCTGCCTGATGATTTCAAACGACTGATACAAAACAAAAACGTTGTTTTAAGTCCGCATATAGCCGGTTGGACGCACGAATCAAACGCGAAGCATGCCGAAATTCTGTTCGAAAAAATAATGGCTATAGGTTTGTAAGTGCATATATTTACAGCAATGCCATTAATTCCTGCAGCAATAGCCATTTAAAGTGCATATACGAAAATTTCCGGCGAAATATTGTTTTAAACGCAAGTGGTATTGTGTTAATTGATAAACAATATTTTAATAAATCAATATTTTCATTTCCATATAATCCATCATGGCGTATTTAACGCCCTCGCGCCCAAGTCCGCTTTCTTTAATTCCGCCATACGGCGCATGGTCAACGCGGAAAGTAGGCACATCATTTATAACTACTCCTCCAACATCAAGCACATTGAAAGCATATTTCATGTTCTCTATGGAATCGGTAAAAACGCCGGCCTGCAAGCCATAACGGGAATCATTTACCTGCCTGACTGCCTCATGGAAATCATTAAATTTTTCCAAAGTAACAACGGGTCCGAAAATTTCATTGCAGCACACGCTCATCTCGGGCCTGGTATTGGTAAGTACCGTAGGCTCAAAAGTTGCTCCCATGCGTTTACCTCCGCAAAGAATTACGGCTCCTGCCTTTACTGCTTCATTAACCCAGTTTTCAACACGAATGGCATTGTTTTCGTCAATCATTGCAGAAATATCAGTATCGCTTGTAAACGGTGAGCCAATCTTAAGTTTAGATGTTTTATCAACAAAAGCCGAAGCAAATTCGTCAAAAATATTTTCATGAACAAAAATCCTTTGTGTATGTATGCACACCTGCCCCGAATAAGCAAAAGAGCCTGATAAAACTTTTGGAACGGCAATATTTAAATCTGCAGAACTGTCAATTATGGCGCCTGCATTTCCGCCAAGTTCCAGCACTACTTTTTTCTTTCCTGCATCGGTTTTCATTTGCCAGCCAACTTCGGGCGAACCTGTAAATGTCAACACAGCAAAACGCGGGTCGGTAACCATTTGATTGCCACATTCACGGTCGAGAGGCAAAACCGACAAGGCACCCTCAGGCAGCCCGCATTCATTTATTAGCTGCGCCATAAAGAGCATTGATAAAGGAGTATTTCGTGATGGCTTTAAAATTATCGGGCATCCTGCCGCAACAGCAGGTGTAATTTTATGAATGGCTAAATTCAAAGGGAAATTAAAGGGACTGATACCCGATACTATTCCTGCAGGAAAGTATTTAACAACAGCTTCCTTGCCTGTGCCTGCCTGAGTCCAGTCAATTTTAATAAATTCACCCGAAATTCGTCTGCTTTCTTCTGCTGCAACCTCAAAAGTTTGTATTGCACGGTCTATTTCGGAATACGAAAGTTTTAACGGTTTTGAAGCTTCGCCCGAAATTATTTTTGCCATCTCTTCTTTGCGCATCCGCAACGATGCAGCACACTTCATTAAAATATCATATTTTTTCCACGACGGCATTTGCTTCATAACAGGTCGTGCATCTTCTGCCATTTTAATAGCTTTTTCCAGTTCGGTTTTTCCCGCCAGAAATGTTGTTCCAACAACGGAGCCGTCGTAAGAGCATTTAACCTCAAGTTTGTTTGGCGTTTCGCAAAATTCGCCGCCTATATAGATTGGGAATGTCATATTAATTGATTTTTGCAAATATAATTTTAATTATTCCAAAAACGATTATACAGCAGGAAACAAATTGCGGAAAATAAAAACAGCTTCAAGTTTGAGTCAATATTTGCATCAAGTCATTACTTCAAAGCCAGCTTTCCTTTTTGCGACAAATACAATAAAAGAAAAAAGAACAAACTCAAAATAAAATAAATGCAAATGGCAACAACTGAGGTGCGCATGTTCCCCGTAATGGCTTCGATAAGCCCGAAGCTAAAAGTACCGCCAACAGTAGCAAGTTTTTCCATTACGTCGAAAAAGCTAAAAAATGATGTGTGGTCGGTTGTTTTAGGAAGCATTTTTGAATATGTGGAACGTGCTAACGATTGCGAGCCACCCATTACCAAACCAATGAAAAACGCAACGGTCATAAACCCGAATGCACCTGTTATAAAATATGCACCAACACAAACAAATACCCACCAAAATACTGTAATTATAAGAGTTTGGAAGTTACCGATTTTTCCTGAAAGCCATGCAAATCCATGAGCTCCAACCGAACCTACAAGCTGAATAACTAAAATTGTTGCTATCAGCAAAGTATCATCAACCCCAACTTCTTTTTCTCCGTAAGTTGCTGCCATAAACATTACTGTGAGGGTTCCCATCATCATAAAGAAAAATCCAAATAAGAAAAAAGTTAATCCGCGCGACCGGATAATTTTACTAAAAACTTTTCGCAGTTCGCTGTATCCGTTGGTAAAAACTCTTTTGCTTTCTTTTCCATGTCCGTAGGTATATTTTGGTAATCTTCTGAAAGTAATTTGGGCAAAACCTATCCACCATACAAACACTGTAACAAAGGCTATGCGTGCAGGAAACGAATCGTCTTTTATGCCAAGCGCGTCTTGGCCCAAAATAACGGCCAGATTTATAATCAGCAAAACCACGCCGCCAATATAACCCATTGAGTAGCCTCTGGCGCTTATGCGGTCCTGATCTTTAGGTTCGGCAATAACGGGAAGAAATGAATTATAAAATACTATGCTGCCGCCATAGCCGATAGTGGCAAGGGTAAAAGAAATCAACCCAAGTTCAATATGTTGCGGATCGAAAAAATACAACAAGCCACAAGAAATGGCACCAAGCCATGTGAAAAACTTCATGTAAGATTTTCGCATACCCGTATAATCGGCCATTGAAGAAAAAAACGGAGACAATAATGCAACAAACAGATAAGCCGCCGATATCGACCATGAATAGGCAACCGTATTTATAATATCGAAGCCGAAAACATTAATTACGCTACTGCCATTATGGGTGGTAACAGAATTAAAGTATATCGGAAAAATGGCAGATAATATGGTAAGTTGAAAAACAGAATTTGCCCAATCATACATTACCCAGCCCCTGATTACTTTTAGGTCGCCTTTAGATATCTTATCGTTTTTTGCTTTATTCATTTTTTTAAAATAGATGTGTAAAAGTAAAATTAATTTGTAAATGATAAATAGAAAGGAATTGCAAATTATTCTTGACCGAATTAATTCGCAATTAAGAATTTTAATTCTTTTATGCCTCGAGCCCGGCGGAGTTTACTTTTCTTTTTCATTGCCAAAAGAAACATTGTTGTCTTAATAAATTCTTAATTAAATTTTTTAAAGTAAACAAAAAAATCAACCGCTGTCGATAAAATTCTTAAAATCAACTTCACTCATTTTATGAAAGGGAATAACCGTTATTCCATTATTGCGTTTCTGTATGGTATCTCCTCCATAAACTATGTAGCCGCCTTCAGAATCTGATAGCTTATTCCAAAACTTAATGGTAGCAGGAATAAATAAGCCACCCTGCCTGCCAGGCTTTGCGAAATATTATTCTGCAACAGAAAATTGTTAGAACCGGTCAAAATAAAACGACTATTTCCTTTGCTTTTATCAAGTATTTGTTGCAGGTACGAAAAAATGTCCGGCACCCGCTGAACCTCATCCAATATTACGCCTTTGGGATAGCTGTTCAAAAATCCTTTAGAGTCTTCAATGGCAAAGCGACGCGTATCGGGGTTTTCAAGATTTACATACGATTTGTCAGGAAACACTTTTTTTTACCAATATGATTTTGCCCGATTGCCGGGGACCTGTCGCTGCAACAATCTTAAAATTTTTCGATAAGGCTTTAAGCTCTTTTTCAAAATGGCGAATTATCATATTGCAGATTTACAAATTTGGAATTGAATTCCAAAATTGTAAAGAAATTATTTTGATGATAAATGTTAAATTTCTTTCGTTTTTTCTCCCAAATTGGCCATTCTCGGAAAAAACATCGCATC
>CAZJYL010000048.1:0-12152 GCA_964550265.1 uncultured Bacteroidaceae bacterium | reverse complement strand
GTATTAATTCTTGTTGGAGCTATCACAACAAACGTTTTATTCGATATGCCATGGCTTGGTGTTTGGATTGCCATTGTTCTTGGTGTGATTTTTTGCAAAGTCCCATGGGGCGAAGTGCCGAGTTCAATAAAAGGCTCAATTTTTCTTTTATCTCTTGTTTTATGCGCTTCGATGATGCCGGTAGATACATTGCCGGAGGCTCATTGGTCCACTGCTTTTATACTTGGTTTTGTATCTTCGGTTTTTGATAATATTCCATTAACAAAATTATGCCTGCAGCAAGGTCATTATGATTGGGGTATGCTTGCTTATGCTGTTGGCTTTGGAGGGTCTATGATTTGGTTTGGTTCCTCGGCCGGAGTTGCAATTACCAATAAATTTCCTGAAGGACGCAATGTGTTGCTGTGGTTACGCAAAGGATGGCATGTAACTTTGGCATATATTATCGGATTTTTTGTCCTTCTTTTAGTTTGGGGATGGCATCCAACGAGCAACAACGAACATAAAGAGCCTGCAAATGAATGTGTGTCTCCTAATTGTAAAGTGGCTATAGAAACAAAAATTTTGACCGGGAAAGAACTAACTCCCGAACAAAAAATTTATCTTGAAGAAAATCCTGATATTTTAGGCCGTTAGAGATAAAACAATTTAAATAGTTGAAGAACTTTAAGTATTAATTCTATTATTAACGGGAAACAAATTATGTTTCCCGTTTTTTGTAAATTTGAATGCTCAAAGAATAAAAGTCTCTGCCTTATTAAATGTTTTTATAATTAACAAAATGAAAAAACTGATTATTATTTCTTTTGTTTGTATGATAGCCTTTAATGGTTATTCTCAAACAATTAAAGTTGTAGATGCTGCTGATTTAAGTCCTGTCAGCAGAGTTGTAATACAAGGTAGTGTTTCAAAAACTAAAACTATTACCGACGAGAATGGCTTTGTTAATGTTTTGATTTTTAATGAAAAAGACACACTTTTATTTTCGCATGTTTCATATCAAGAATATTCAATAGCATTTTCTGATATCAAAAATATGAAAATGGTTTCTTTAATGCGCCGCATAATACCTATAAACGAAATGATAATAAGCGCAAATAAAATTGAAGAAAGCCGCCAGGATGTTTCACAACTTACTGCAACAATTTCCCGACAAGATATTCAAATGATAAATCCAATGTCTTCAGGCGATTTACTTGAAAACTCGGGTGTGGTCTTTGTTCAACAAAGTCAGTTCGGAGGGTCAAGTCCGGGGCTTCGTGGATTTGAGGCAAATCGCGTATTACTGGTTGTTGATGGAATCAGATTAAATAATGCCGTATACCGAAGCGGCCATTTGCAAAATGTTATTACCATTGACCCTGAAATGCTGGATAAAGTTGAGGTGTTGTTTGGTCCGGGATCGGTTATGTATGGCAGTGATGCGTTGGGGGGCGTTATGTCTTTTGTTACTCCTAGTCCAAAATTTAGTTTTTCGAATCAGGTTCAAGTATCAGGAAAAGCCCTGATGAGATATTCTTCTGCTGCAGGCGAACAATTTGCATCTACAGGATTTAATATAGGCACAAAAAACTTTGCCAGCTATACAAATTTCACTTGGAAAACTTTAGGAGATTTACGTCAAGGAAACATACATAATCCCGCCTATGGCGATTGGGGAAAATGTCTATACTATGCTGCGTTTATTGATGGAAAAGATTCTATGATGGTTAATAGCAATCCTAATATCCAAAAAAATTCAGGTTATTCGCAAACCGATATTTTACAAAAACTCTCATATAAAATTAGCGACAACAGTATATTAAAATTAAATTTACAACACAGCAACAGTAGTAATGTTCCTAGATACGACCGCTTGTCTCAAATGAGTGGAGGAGGTTTAACTTATGCTGAGTGGTATTATGGTCCGCAAACAAGAACTCTTGGAGCCCTATCCTTTGAGACCAAGGCTTTTTCTTTTGCCGATATGGCTCGTTTTACGGCATCGTATCAAAATATAACCGAAGACAGAATAAATCGAAAATTTAATAAGGGTTCACGCAGGCATCAAGAAGAAACGATAGATGTTCTTGGATTTTATGCTGACCTTAGTAAAGAAATTAAAAATCATGAACTCAGATATGGCTTAGAGGTGCGTGCTGATAATGTTGAGTCTGTGGCTTATGGCGAAAATATTAAAACGGGAGAAATTGCCTATAATCAACTAAGCCGTTATCCTGATGATTATAATAAAATGCTGAATATTGCTGCTTATTTTAGTCATGCCTTGGAGCTTAATGAGAATTTTGTTGCTTCACAGGGAATTCGATTTACTCATGTTACCTTGCAGTCTGCATGGACTGACACAATGATGACTTTATCCGGCTTTCCGTTTGATAAAGCATTAGAACAATCGAATAATGCTCTTTCCGGTAATATGGGATTTGTTTATAAAGCCGATAACGGATGGCGAATGGCTATTAATGGTGCGTCAGGCTTTCGTGCACCAAATGTTGATGATATGGGAAAGGTTAATGACTCGAACGCTGACGATAACTTGTTGATTATTCCTTCGCCGCAGTTAAAACCTGAATACTCATATACCGGTGAATTAACCATAGGAAAACTTTTTGATAAAAAAGTATGGTTTGAAAATACCGTTTATTACACATATTTAGACAATGCCATTATTACAAGACCAACAAAATTGAATGGTGCAGATTCTGTTGTTTTCGGAGGAAGATTATGCGAGGTTCAAGCCAATACCAATGCCGGAAGTGCTTATATATATGGCGTTCAATCAATGCTTTCTGCTGAAATTACTAAAGCGTTTAGTATTAAAAGTTACTTGAACTGGACTTATGGGCGAGTTGATGACAAAACCCCGCTTGACCATATTCCACCGGCTTTTGGGCAAACTTCGTTTCGTTTGCATGTTAATAAATTTTTAGGTGAATTTTATGTCAGATACTCAGCAACAAAAAAACTTAAAGATTATAGCCCAAGTGGTGAGGATAATATAAAATATGCTACAGCTTATGGAATGCCGGCATGGACTACTCTTAATTTTAAAGCTTCTTATATTATTAACACCAGACTTCTGATTCAGGCGGGAATAGAAAACATAATGGATGTGCACTACCGCAAGTTTGCCAGTGGCATTAGTAGCCCGGGACGAAACGTAATAGTTGCACTAAGGGCAACATTCTAGATGTTAAAAAAAAGATGTGCAGGTTTTGCACATCTTTTTTTTACTGCTGAAAAGCAATTTATTTTATAAATAATTTTTTCCAAATATTTCTTTCTTTATTTTGAATTTGAATTAAAACCGTCCCTTCAATGTTGTCTTTAATTGAAACAGAGCCATTTTGAGAGGTCGCAATGAAATATTGCAACAGTTTGCCTTCTAAAGAAAAAACTTTTATTGTATATCCTTCCGAAGGCAATGTCCAATAAAAGATATTGTCATAAACATATATATGTGCCCAGTCTTTATTTTCATCGATACCTTCGTTTTGATAATTTATTGGATCGGAACAGCCAACACATTGCCCGTTATTATTTGCACACAACATATATATGCCGGGCTGTGTGGCAGTATATGACTGTCCGGTAGCTCCAGGAATTGTATCTCCGTATAAAAACCATTGATAATTATGAAAAATAAGCGGCGATGTAAAAACCGAATCATTTGTAATATTTACATATATAGTTGGCACGGGTTTAATAAAAAACTGAATAGAGTCTTTGCCCGAGCACCCATTTGTGTCGGTATATGTTATAAAAACCCACATGTTGGAGGGAGGAGATATTAAAGGGTTGGGAATATTAGCATTTGATACAACTGAAGAAGGTTCCCAAACACAGTTTGTGAACGAATCGTTAACTCCGGGAAGCATTGAGTCGCCTTCGCACAGATTGTAAGTTAATGCACTAATAGCATCCATGGCTTCATCACTACTGTTAACAATTAATCCTGCCGCAGCAGAAACAGAACTGTCGCTAAAAAATATTGTGATAGGACCGGCGCTTAAATTATTAAAAGTATTGTTGGTTGTTATTGTTGCCCAATTGTCAGAAGAAAAATATACAGTACCATTAATTGAACCTACATTCAATGTTAATGTCCCGTCGTTATTGCCACAGTGGGAAGGAGTTGAAGTTGAGCCATTAAAAACCAATGTCAGCAATTTTGACACACCGCCATTTGAACCAATCCATACATAACCATTATTATCTATTTCAATGCAGGTAAGATTTGCTGAAACAAGACCTGCACCCGTGCCATAGGTTGTGAAAACGCCATTGTGATAATGGCTGCTGCCATTACCGTTTGTGGCAATCCACATACGTCCTTTTTTGTCCGAAGCAATGCCTCTGACATCATTATTTGCAAGACCATTAGAGGTAGTATAGGTAGTCCAGCTGCTTCCATCCCATTTGTATAAACCTCCTCCAATTCCCATGCTGGGCAACGAGCCTGCCCAAATATTGCCATTGACATCTGTTTTTATTGATTGAACCTGATCTCCATCGGTGTTAACTCCGTTTAAATTAGTATGGTTTGCCCATGTTGAACCATTGAATTTGTTGATTCCTGTGGCTGTGGCAAACCACATGTTCCCTGACAGATCTTGCGTTATTGATAAAACGGTATTGTGAAGAAGCCCATCAGCTGTTGTATAATTGGTAAAACTTGTACCATTATATTTACTTACTCCTGCTGTTGTTCCAATCCACACATTATTAGCGGCATCAACAAAGACGCAACGCAAATTGTTTGTTGGTAAACCTTGCGCTGTAGTGTAATTTGTAAATGTTGCCCCATTATATTTTGACAGACCTGCATTGGTTGCAATCCATATATTCCCGTTTGGATCTGCGGTAATGCCTTTTATTTCATTGCTAATAAGTCCATTGGAAGTTGTATAATTAGTCCACGTACTACCATTAAATTGAGAAATACCATTAGAGGCTGTTCCAACCCATAATTTTCCCGTATTATCGGATTTTAATGTAGTAATATTGTTGCTGCTAATAGTGCTGTTTGAGGTTGTGTAGTTTGTTATTGAGAAGTTTTGTGCAAATAAACTGCTCATACAAAAGATGAAAATTAAAAAGGAAAGATTTCTCATATGCTGCGATTTTTTAATTAGATTACCAACGCCTTTATTTGTTTAAACAACATCAAAAATACTAATTTTGTCAAATGAATGTATTATGGTTGATTTTATTAAGTTTAAGTCTTTGCTTCGATACTTTTGCCGTAAGCATTTCCATTGGCATAAGGAATAAACAGGTTGTGTTTTTGGAAGCAATAAGAATTGCTTTTGTTTTTGCTGTTTTTCAGGGGATAATGCCTGCTTTAGGCTGGCTGGGAGGTGTTTCCGTTGAAAAGTATGTTGCTCCTGTTAATCACTGGATTGCTCTGTCATTGTTGCTTATAGTTGGCTGCAAAATGATATTCGATGCTTTTAGCCATAATAAGAAAGAATTAATTG
This sequence comes from uncultured Bacteroidaceae bacterium, assembly GCA_964550265.1. Taxonomy (GTDB): domain Bacteria; phylum Bacteroidota; class Bacteroidia; order Bacteroidales; family DTU049; genus GWF2-43-63. The sequence goes on along the minus strand of CAZJYL010000048.1, from coordinate 6,672 downwards.
ATGCAAATAAATGGAAAATAATTTTTACTGCAGCCTTTGCAACCAGTATTGATGCTTTTATTGTAGGAATTCCTTTGGCGTTTACAAATTCCAATATTTTTATAGTTGCACCATTTATTGGCTTATGCACCGGAATAACAGCCATGCTTGGCATGTTAATAGGGAAAAAAATAGCAGGGATTTTAGGCAATAAAGTTCAAATTGTTGGCGGATTAATAATAATTGGATTAGGCATAAAAATATTCATTGAACATCAAATTCCTTAAAATTTGCATTCAAACTAAGATTTAATTTTAAGATAGTTTATAATATTTAATTATCTTGATATAAGGTTTATTTGTATTTAAATGTTTCCCAATTCCAGGGCATGGCTTTTGAGTCTAATTTTTCAGGCATTTTGTATTTTGATTGCCAGCGACCTTCTCCAAAAACCGAATTATAATATTCTACCATTGGCAGGATGGTTTTGTCAAGATCAGGATTCATTTCTTTTTTGTCTTTATAAAATGAAGACCGTATCGGAATTATATCTGAAGGCAAATCCTGCAATGGAATGCAAATCGGATAAATTTTTTCTATTAAAAACTCAATAAATTCCTGCGAGTCGCCAATGAATTTGTAACGTACCTGCCATTCAAATGAAGGATGTTTAAAAATATCATAGAATCCGATACCAAAATATTTTTGTAATAACTTTTCTCGTTGCTTAAATAATCCCGGTTGTGTTTTTTGTGTATCTATAACTGCCTGATGAGGGTCTTTGTAAATTCTCCATGGTAATATGTATGGTGCTATATCGCAATATGACAAACTCCATAAATATAAATCATAGAGTAAACTTTCCCATCTGTCGGTAATCTCTTTCCATTCGTTAATCAACGGAGCAAAATGATAATCTATTTTGGTAAAGCCGGAATGTAGTTCATCGCTGTTTGGAAAATTTAATTTTGATTCAGCAGAAAGTTTATCAAACAATTCCAGTTTTTGTTTTTGATTTTCAACATAATAAGGGTTGCTTGGTAATGCTTTTGCCATTCCGTAGGAAAATACAATTCCGCTTCTTACTGCCAAACTTCCTTCCAAAGCCTTATCCATACCTTTTTCTATTTGAATACGCAGATACTTAGGATATGTCATGCCAGGTTCTTCTCCTAATTTAATCAAGTCTTCAATAGGCTTTGTATAAAGTTCGGTTTTTATCAATGTGTCAATTTCAACATCATTATTGTAGGCGTTTGGACGTTCGCTTATTTCTTTATTTATTTCTTTTTGCCCCGCTTTTTTTATCTGTGAAACATTATCGGAATCATTTAATAAGCTTTTATCCGAACCCAGGGTGTTACTGCGTTGTGCAAAATCAACAGCATTGTTTAATGATTTTACGGGATCATAACTCCTGGCTTCCTGAATGGCTCTGGCTTTTTCTTCTTCAATTCGCTTAATGGCATCTCGTAAGGCATCAAGATTTTGTTTAAGCAGTGCCGCATCGTCGTATCCGATTTCTTTTTGTTGTTCCTGAGCTTGCGAACTTAATAGACGGCTATAACAATCACTTATTTTTACATATATATCTTCTTTCAATACCTGCATATTGAAAGCCATCATGTCATCGTGTGTGCGGGTGAGCTCTTCAAGATGATTATATAGTTCGCTCATTTTGTCGAAATATTCTCCGCTCATGTTTTTGTCGCGACACTCTTGTACCATATTTTTAAATGGTCCAAGCAAAGCATCTGTCATCATTGGGTCTAATGGCATGGTATGTTATTTTATAAGTTAGTTAAATCTTTATATTTTGAAAGTTGTTCTTCAACATGTTCGTCCCAATATGGTAATAGCACTCTATGTCTGTGTTCTTTGATAATATCTGGATTGTGCTTCCAGTTTGGGTCAAGCAAACGCATTTGGTTTTCAGTGTTTTTAATAACATCCAGAATGCTTTTCTTGTAATATTCTACGTTACTTTGCATTTCAGCTTTGTAATTATCAGGTACAACAGCTTCGGAATATATTTCAATGCGGTCTAAATACATCCAGCATTCATGAAATATCCTGTTTGCTTCATCAAGTGTAATATCTCGCATTCCCTGAGTGTTTTCTTCGTTTACCATGTTCATCATATCAAACACCTCAGTGTAATTATCAACTTTTTCTAAAACTCGCTTTGAAACAGAAGCTCTTATGGGTTCATTTAATTCGGTATAAAGTTTTTCCTCCATTAAGCTTTTGTCTTTTGTTAGGGCTATTGCACATAGTTGGTTTAAATTCCCCAGTTTGTCTTTAAACTCCTCAAGCGTACTACAGCTCTGCATTGCTTCACTTAAGTTTTTTTCAGCTTCATAACTATGCTTGTAATTAGGATTATCAGCATATCGTTCAGCCCGAACCCGATAATATTCTTTATATTCTTCCAATAATTTTGTCATAATTACTGTTTTTGGTAAAAATATGAATAAAAATTAAATAATGGAAATAATACTTGAAACCGTAAGGATTTTCAAATTATATTAACAGTTAAATTTTTTATTTTTATTTAGTTTTAAACATTGCATATTAAATAAAAAGCCGCCCTACTACGTTATTAATACAAATAAAATTCCTACTTTAGTGTTTTAAAATCCCCAAAAAAGATTGTTGATGAAATATTTGTGCCCGTTTTTATTGTTTTTATTACTGCTAAAACCCGCCATATCTCAGCCTGCTGACACAATATTTAATATTGATAAATCAGAAATAGCAAGGACTTTTGATGAAATGACCCGTGAAAAATTTTATAACAGTGATAATTTTTTTCCAGAAAAAAATAAATATAACTTCCCTGCAAATTATATTCCTGAATTAAGCGATAGTATTTTTGCCTTGCGCATTAAAGAAATGGATGAGTCCTCGCCATTTGAATATCGTTATAATGATGATGTTAAAAAATGGATTGAGTTTTATGTGTCAAAACGTTATTTTATTGGTCGTCTGGTTGGTTTGTCTTTACTTTATTACCCGATTTTTGAAGAGGCTTTAGACAAATATGGCGTTCCTCTTGAAATGAAACATTTGGCAATTGTTGAGTCTGCTCTTAATCCCGTTGCCAAATCACGTGCCGGAGCCGCAGGATTGTGGCAGTTTATGTATAAAACAGGGTTATTGTATAATTTAAACGTAACCTCTTATGTTGATGACAGGTATGACCCCATAAAGGCTACAGATGCGGCTGCTCATCACATGCAGGATTTATATGCCATTTATCATGACTGGGCTTTGGTGCTGGCAGCCTATAATGCAGGACCGGGGACTATTAACCGCGCCATAAAACGTGCAGACGGTGAAACTAATTATTGGAAAATAAAGCACCTTCTACCAAGAGAAACACAGGCTTATGTGCCGGCTTTTATTGCAGCAAGCTATGTTATAACTTATTATGCAGAACATAATATCAATATTCAAAGGCCACAATTTATGGATTGGGAGCTCGACACAGTTTCGGTTTCCGAAACAATGTCCTTTAATTTTTTCTCTTCTTTTGTTGGAATTGACGAAACAGATTTGACGTTTTTAAATCCGCAGTACATAAAAAAAATTATACCGGGAACAAAAAATAATCCTTACATAATCAGATTGCCACAAAAATATGTTCTTGCATTTGTTGAAAAAGAGCAGCTGATGTATGATAGTATTCGTAAAGTTGCAACAGCCGATAGCGCTCTTATTTCTAATAATACATCAACGACAAAAACAAATTCTACAACCGGCAATAATACCACAACAAACTACAATACTGATTCAAAAAATTATCATACTGTCAGAAGCGGAGAAACTTTAGCCCAAATTGCATCAATGTATGGAACAACTACCAGCAATATTCAGGCTTGGAATAATTTGTCATCAACAGTAATATATCCGGGTCAAAAATTGATTGTTTATGGCAAGGCGGTAAATACCAATTATACGTCTAATACAACAACAAATACTAATAACGGAAGTCTGAAAACTATTTATTACACAGTTAAACAGGGTGATACTTTGTGGAAAATTGCAAATGCAAACGGGGTTAGTGTGGATGATATAAAAAAAGCCAATAATCTAAAATCTGATAATTTACAGGTAGGTCAAAAACTAAAAATCCAGAAAAATACTTGATATGAAAACGCTTTTTATAATTCCTTTTCTATGTGTAGCTGCTGTATTTTTTAATTCTTGCTTTCATGAAACCGAGTCGGGCTTGCCTCCGTCAAATGGTACAATATCCGAAGTACTTGTAATAATGCCTAATCAAATGTGGGAAACATCAGTCGGTTCCACATTAAAGTCAATATTGTTGGCCGAACAGGAAGGATTAAATCAGGCTGAGCCGTTGTTTGAACCGATGCAAATACAATATGACGATTTTAAAGGCGTTTTTGAAAAAAATCGTAAAATCATCAGAGTTTTTGTAAGTGACACTGTAAAAGCCAACAAATTGATTGCCAGACGCGATGTTTATTCATCTCCACAACTAATTTTTGATATAAATGCTAAAACTAATTCCTACGCCATTGTGCTTTTAAAAACCAAAGCCAATTCAATAATTGAAATGTTTCACGAAGTCGAGAGAGAAAGGTTGATACTTGCTTTTAAAAGTGATGAAAATAAAGCTTTATGCGATAAAATGGAAAAGCAACTTGGCTTTCGTCTTGTTGTTCCTTATAGTTATTATGAAGCAAAAAGCAATGAAAATTTTGCATGGTACAGACTGGAAGCTCCAAAATATTCACAAGCTATCTTAATTTATATGAGAGATTTTACAGATAGTTCACAGTTTAATCCTGCGCAAATCATTGCGTATAGAAATATGATTACCAAGCAATATATTCCCGGACAAGTGCCGGGCTCATATATGTCAACTGATACAGTTTTTGCGCCAATAATGTTTAACAAGCCTTTTGCCAATACACGCGCAGTGGAAACCAGAGGTTTATGGAAAACAGTTGGCGATTTTATGGGAGGTCCTTTCCTGAGTTATACTTTTCATGAGAAAAAATTAAATAAAGTAATTACTCTGGAAGGTTATGTTTACTATCCAAGCATGGATAAACGCGACCTTCTTATGCAACTGGAAGCAATTTTGCATTCCTATGAAATAAAATAATGCGATATTTTATTTCTCAATTTGTATCCGGTACAAACCATACTCCACAAACATTCCATCGCGAAGCTTTCTTCTTCTGCGCATTTCTGTTTCTCCATCCACTTTTACAAGACCACTGTCAATAAGTTGATGTGCTTGAGCGCCACTTTCGGCAAGACCTAATAATTTTATTAATTGATCAAGCTGAATGAAATCTTGTCCATTTAACGAAAACTTAGTTTGCTTCATACTGAATTAAAAAACTTAATAATAAAATCAAGCCTTATTAAATATTTATATGCTTTAATTCTCTCCTAATATCTTGCCGACACGGCTTCCCAATCCACCAATTTCCAAAAATCTGCAATGTAATCGGGTCGTCTGTTTTGTTTATCCAGATAATATGCATGCTCCCAGACATCGCAGGTAAGAAGTGGTTCTAATCCTTTTCTCATAGGATTACCTGCATTGGACTCTTGCGTGATAAAAAGCTTGCCGTCTTCATCAGCACTTAACCATGCCCAGCCGCTTCCGAACAGTGTGGCAGCAGCCTGTGTAAACTGTTTCTGAAATTCTTCAAAAGACCCGAAATCTCTGTTAATGGCATCCATTAAATCTCCTGATGGCTGGCCGCCACCATTTGGCTTTAAGCAATGCCAGTAAAAGGTATGATTCCAGACCTGAGCTGCATTGTTGAAAATTCCACCCTCAGCTTCAACAACAATTTGCTCCAGCGGCGCATTTTCAAACGGAGAGCCGGGAAGTAAATTGTTTAAATTATTCACATAAGCCTGATGGTGTTTGCCATAATGAAACTCAATTGTTTTTGAGCTAATAATAGGCTCCAAAGCGTCATTTGCCCATGGTAATGGTGGTAATTCAAATTTCATAATAATTTATTTTTAAAATGTAAATCCGATATTAAATGTCCCCATAAGATTTTTTGAGCTGTTATCATTATAAATCATAGGGGTTAAACCATAATGAACCCCTAAATCAAGTCTGATAAACCATAAATCTGCTCCTATTCCGCCAACAATATTAAGCGAATACGGCTCAAAGTCTTTCTTCTCGATATAAAAAAAGTTTTCGTCTATTTTGACTTTTAACAATGCAGAGGCTTCCATCCCTGCCATGAGTCTGAAAGAACTGGACCCATCTTCCGATTTGAACACTTTATATCCCAGCATAATTGGAACAGACATATAGTTTCTGAAAGCTTTTCCTTTAATATTTACCAGACCGGTATCTAAAGAAATAATTTCAACACTGCTTTGGGCAAGTTCTATGTTTCCCTGAACAAAAAAATTATTTCCATAACGAAATGTCATGCCTCCCTGCCATCCAACTCTGGCTCCTATATTTGTGCTGTCGAGTTCAGTTTGAAATCTGCTTGCATTAATTCCTCCCTGAAAACCTATCGTTAACGTTGACCCATTATTAGTTTCTGTTTGAGCATTTAAAAGCAAAACCGGAAACAAAAATGTTATATAGAGAAAGATTTTATATTTCATAAAATATATTTTTACAAATCTAATAAACTTGCCAGAATGGATGGTGACTCGATTAATGGC
>CAZJYL010000047.1:0-12315 GCA_964550265.1 uncultured Bacteroidaceae bacterium | reverse complement strand
CTCTTACATCCACGCAGAAGGTTATCCGGCTGCCGAAATGAAACATGGTCCGATAGCTTTGATAGATGAAAAAATGCCTGTTGTTGTTATTGCAACCAACAAAGGCACATACGAAAAAGTTGTTTCGAATATTCAAGAAGTAAAGGCCCGTGCAGGAAAAATTATTTCGGTGGTTACCGAAGGCGACACAACGGTTAAAGATTTAAGCGATTATGTTATGGAAATACCCGAAACCGAAGAATTTTTAGTGCCGCTTTTAGCAACCATACCATTGCAATTACTTGCCTACCATATTGCCGTTATGAGAGGTTGTAATGTGGATCAGCCACGCAATCTGGCAAAATCTGTTACTGTTGAATAACAAGTATTATAATCAGACAAAATACTGTTTTTAACTAATTATTTTCGATGAAATAATACTAAAATGATAGTATTATTAAAAGAACACTTCTTATCGTATTGATTTTCAAGTGGTTTTATCAAGCATATCAACATAAAACTAAAATGAAATAATCATAATTTTATGTTTTTGTCTTTATTATTTATTAGTTTATGTTAAAAAAGTAAATATTTTTTGAATTTTACATCTAATATTAAAAAATTATTTGTAATTTGCCTGCGAGATTCTATTCTTTGTTTTAAACTTATTAATTTAAGTTGAGTCTTAGAATGGAATTGATTTTTAGTTAATTCGGGGGAATTAATAAGGGGTTAAATTGTTATGATTTTTATTCTGTAAGCGGGGGTTTCTTTTTTGATGCAGATTTAAAATTTTCAGTTTTCTTTTATTAAACCCAAAAGTAAACTTAAAAAGCAATATTTATGCGTCAAACAATTTTTATTTTTTTTATGCTTTTTGTTTTTGCCTCAGGAATAGCGCAAGAAAAAAAAGAAGGTTATAAAAGAATTTATCAATTCATGGTTCCGGTTGAATTACTTGACCCTGAATATCCTGTAATGCAAAAAACAGGCGACAAGGAAAAAGACCTTGCTATTTTCGAAAACGAATTGCGCATTTACACAAAAAGTCTTGGCAAATTTCCCGAGTATGTTTATACGGGAGACGTTATAAAAGACCAGGCAAATTACGAAGATGCAATTCTTTTATTTCTTTTGGAGCATCCTTATTTCCCTCAGCCATTTTTAGGATATGATTCGCATAAAGACATTAATAATTTTGAAATGTTATATAAAGGCTATTTCAAGTATTTTCCCGAAAATGCCAAACGCATTATTATTATTGAAGAAGGAGGTGTAAAATGAAAAATGTTTTTATAAATATTGTTTTAATTTTTCTTTTCCCCGTTTTAGTTAACAGCCAGGTTTCTTCATATACGTTTTCTGCCAGTAGTGGCTCCTATTCTGCAATAGCAGGAGGGACAGTTCTTATTGATGGAAGCTCTTCGATGGATTCATGGGCGTCTTCGGCAATAACAATACCTGCTTTTACTTATAATTGTGTTTCGTACACAACAGTTTATGTTACTTCAAACGGGCAATTGTCCTTTGGAGGCTCGGCTCCAAGTGCCTATTCATATGATGGTGTCAGTGGTGGTGTTGGTTCAGGACTATGCTTATGTCCCTTTAGTGCCGATTTAAATGCCAGATACTCAAATGCAAGCTCAAATATCAGATGGCAAACTGTTGGCAGTGAAGTAATTTTTCAATGGACCGGAATGTGCAGATATGCTCAAACCGAAGATTTTGATTTTCAAATAAGACTAAATACTTCAAACGGAGTAATTAGATTTGTTTATAGATTAAATAGCGGTCCGGGTTCAGGTGAAAGTTATCAGCCTCAAGTTGGTATAAGAACCTCAAGCACTGATTATAAAAACATACGGGTTGGGACAGGAGCAGAAACATGGGCTTCTCCACTGCCAGGAGCCTCTAATACCGATATTTGCCGCTTTACAAGTACTGCCGTGGCAAAATCATTTACTTCAGGTTTAACATATACATTTACGCCTCCGCCATCATGCTCAGGCACACCTGCACCCGGCAACACAATTGCGTCTTCAAATCCTGTGTGTTCTAATGCTCCATTAACTTTATCAATGTCAACACCACCATCGGGTTGCGGAACATCTTATCAATGGCAATCGTCTCCAGATAATAGTACATGGACAAATATAACCGGAGCTACATCTATAACATATTCTGCAACTCAATCTTCTGCAACATACTACAGATGCCGTGTTACCTGCTCCAATTCAGGATTATCGGCAAATTCAACATCGGTATATGTTACAATGAGTCCTCCTGCAACTTGTCATTGTATTCCGAGTGGAACCAGTTCTTCGAGATATATAAACAATTTTTCTACAACCGGTGGTTCAACCAATATTACAAATAATAATACAGGATATTCACCATCTGGTTATGGTACATATATGGGTCTCACTGCTACCCAAATGCAAAATAATTCGATAAACTTTTCGATAACAGGTGATGGTTCAGGAACTTATGGCTTTGCAATATGGGTTGATTGGAATCAAGATGGCGATTTTAATGATATTGGGGAACAGGTTTTTGTTACATCAGGCTACTCAACAAGCACTTCCGGTAGTTTTACGGTGCCTTTAACTGCCACTCCCGGAAATACAAAAATGAGGGTTACTGCTAATTATTTAAACACGGCACCATCAGACCCTTGTGCAACCGGCATTTCAGGTGAATTTGAAGATTATACTTTTTGTGTTACTGCCCTCCCTGCCTGCGCGGGAACTCCTGCGGGAGGTACTGCAAATGCTTCCCCAACAAACGGATGTCCCGGATATAGTACAACAATAACTGTTACCGGCGCAACTATAGCTTCGGGTTTAACATATCAATGGCAATCTTCGCCAGACAATGTTACATGGACCAATATTCCCGGAGCAACGGGCCTGACATACAGTACTGTGGTTTCATCTGAAATTTATTTCAGGAGGATAACAACATGTACAAATAGTGGAATCAGCTCTAATTCATCGGTTGTGCATTTAACTGTTAATTCTTTTATTTTCTGTTATTGCAATTCAAGTGCCACCAGCACTTCCGACATGGATATTACTAATGTTACATTTGGTACTATAAATAATACATCAGCAACTGTTTCTTTAACCGGAACACAGGGCACTGCAACCGGTACTGCAGGAATGTATAGCGATTGGCGTAGTTCTACTGTGCCAAAACCTAATTTTATGCAAGGTTCCACAAATACTTTTTCGGTAACAATTGGAGGAACTGCTTATAGTCATAGAGTTACTGTTTATATTGATTTTAATCATGACGGAGACTTTAACGATCCGGGTGAAGAAATTCAGGTATTTGCTTATGCTAATCCAACTTTGCCTAATACAACCTCTACAAGCATTACTATTCCGATAAATGCCGTTACAGGAAACACTTTAATGCGAGTTGTATGTGTTGAATCTTCATCTATTAGCAGTTGTGGAACATACAGTTGGGGCGAAACCGAAGATTATATTATAAATATAACGGCAGCACCTCCTTGTAGCGGAACTCCTGCAGGAGGTACTGCAAATGCATCTCCTTCAAGCGGATGCCCGGGATACAGCACTACATTAACTGTTACCGGAGCAACCATAGCCACGGGTCTAACATATCAATGGCAATCTTCGCCGGACAATATTACATGGACCAATATTCCCGGGGCAACCGACGCAACATACAGCACAACAATAAATTCCAATCTGTATTTCAGAAGAATAACAACATGTACAATTAGTGGCAATAGTGCAAATTCTACAAATGTTAATACTACTGTGAATAACTTCCTTTTATGTTATTGTAATTCCAGTGCCACCAGCACTTCCGACATGGATATTACTAATGTTACATTTGGTACTATAAATAATACATCAGCAACTGTTTCTTTAACCGGAACACAGGGCACTGCAACCGGTACTGCAGGAATGTATAGCGATTGGCGTAGTTCTACTGTGCCAAAACCTAATTTTATGCAAGGTTCCACAAATACTTTTTCGGTAACAATTGGAGGAACTGCTTATAGTCATAGAGTTACTGTTTATATTGATTTTAATCATGACGGAGACTTTAACGATCCGGGTGAAGAAATTCATATATTTCAATATGCAAACCCATCTTTGCCAAATACCACTACAAAAAACATAACCATTCCATTATCTGCTGCAATAGGAAACACGGTAATGCGCGTTGTATGTGTTGAATCTTCATCGGTTAGCTGTTGTGGAACATATACATGGGGAGAAACCGAAGATTATATCATTAATATTACTGCAGCTCCGCCTTGTAGCGGTACTCCTACCGGAGGCACAGCAAATGCCACAACTACATCTGTTTCGGGTTGTACCGGATATGCCGGCGCTATTTACATAACCGGATCTACTGCTGCAACTGGTTTAACTTATCAATGGTATTCCGCTCCTACCGCAACCGGACCATGGACTCTTATTCCGGGTGCGACAGGAGACACTTATACTCCCACAACCACAGGACTATATTACAGACGACAAATAATTTGTACCGCTAGTGGTGGTTCAGCCTATTCTTCAGCTTTACTATACACTAGCTCGGCTCCGGCTAATGATGAATGCGAAAATGCAACAACACTCACGGTTAATACAACTAGCACATGTACAACAACATCTCCGGGTACGGTTAAATGCGCAACAGAATCACCTCAGCTATCATCATGTACCTCAGGAACTTATGATGATGATGTTTGGTTTAAATTTGTGGCAACAAAAACAGAACATAGCATTTCAATTCTCAATGCCTCAGGCTCAACAACCGATATGTATTTTTCAGTTTATAAAGGAAATTGTGGTTCTCTTACAAACATTGCCTGTTCTGATAATGATAATTTAACATTAGGATACTTAACAATTGGAGACACATATTATATAAGAGTTTATACCTATACATCTACTCCCGGACAAAACACTACTTTTAATGTTTGTGTGTCAGTCCCAGCAGCTTCATCTGTATGTTCGGGTGGAAGACCATTCTGCAGCGACACCACTTATGTTTTCCCAACCAATGTTAATTCAGGAACCGCACCTGCCGGCATAAGCTACGGATGTCTGTGCTCTCAACCCAATCCTATCTGGTACTATATGAAAGTTGGAGTTGCAGGTCCAATGGAGTTAACCATACAAAGTTCTTGTGGAGATGTGGACTATGCAGCCTGGGGTCCTTTTTCCACAATTGCCTGCGACAGTTTGACCGATTCAGGAATTTATAATTATGGTTCTTCTACTTCTTCAAGTTGTTCTGTCGCCAACTTTGCTTCGCCATCCGGCAGTATGGTAGATTGTGCTTATAGTGCTGCATCAACAGAAACACTTACAATTCCTTATGCAAACGTTAACACATATTATATCGTAATGATTAATAACTACGCTAACTGTTCGGGAACCTATACATTTAGGCAATCTTCAGGAACGGGAAATGCGGATTGCAATATTGTGCCTCTACCCGTTGGTCTTTTCAGCATAAATGGTAATTGTGTTTCTGAAAACGAAATTAAAATTGACTGGACAACCTTTACTCAATTAAATAATGATTATTTCGAGATCCAGCGTATGATTAACGGTGAATTTGTAACAATGGGCGTTGTAAAAGGCGCAGGTAATTCAAATGAACTATTGACTTATTCTTACACTGATTATATAAACGACAACAATGTTCAATACTACAAATTGCGCCAGGTTGATTTTGACGGCACTATTTCTGATTTAAAAATAATTACGGTAGATTGTAACGGAGATTTAATTTTTGACATTAATTCTGCCTCATTAGATGCTTTATCGGGCACATTGGAAATTGATTTTTCCGGCATGGCATATCAGGATTACGACATAAAGCTAATGGATTTAACCGGCAAAATTATCTACAGCAACAAATATACAGCAACAAATGACGGTAAAAACTTAGCTGTTATGTATTTTAAACCTATGGCTCAGGGAATTTATGTAGTATCACTAACAAATAAATCAGGAATAACTAAATTCTCAAAAGTATCGCCTAAATAATTAAATGAAGCATATACAAAAGGCACCTCGTTTTTATATTCGGGGTGCTTTTTGTTTATTCGGTTTTGGCCGGTTTATATCCAGATTTATTTAATATTTCCTGCGAGTTTTTATTGTTTAAAATTTGCTCAAATGTTACACTCTTATTCCTGACCATATACGACCTAATTATTTGCCATCCTATAAAACTTCCTATACGAGGTGCGCTATTATTAGAAAACGAACTGGTAAAAGGAGCCTCGCCAATAAATTTATTGATTTCCCGCATTTCGGTGGTATGCAATAGCTTTTTTTCAATAAAAAACCCCCACACGTTACCCTGATTTTTTTCAGCCCAGTACATTTGTCTGCTGGTATATCCTATACGAATCGAATCTTCATATCCCGGAACTGTAACATCAGTAAAATACAACAATTTGCCCTCGTAAATCATTTTATCAAGCAATGATTTGCCAACAGGGCTGTTTTTTTCAAGCCAGGCTCTGCATATTTCCATAGAACATTTCACAACCAAATATTCTTTTGTCATTCTGTTTGCAATATATTGCGGAATACCCCACATTTTATAAACAGGATAACTATCTCCTAAAAACAAATCCAATGCAATTATTAGATTATTGTCAGCATATTTAATCGGATACTCAATGTCGCCACCCGAAATATAAGTAAAAACACTTGGAACCGTCCATGATGGAATTAAATATTTAATTCTTCTAAAAACCATAGTTAAGTCAGACTCAAGCCAGGAAAGAGAAGGATATTGCTTAAGCGTTTCTCTATACAAAGATTTAATTGTAGGGTCATTTAAATACTGCTTCATGTAAGCAATATTAATTGGGTCTTCAATATCTTTAAGGGAATAGAAAAAAGAATATTTATCGTGAATTTTGCTCAATCCTTCTTTTAAACTATCGGGTGATATAGCAAACAAATCCTTTTCGTATCTGTTAATATTTACTTTAATAAAAGAAAGTGAATCAAGCTTGCTTTCTGATACTTCACGATTGTAGTCCTTTTTGTCTCTATCGCACTTGCACGATGACATAAAAACCATTGACATAACCATGCAAGAACCAACAATCAGTTTTAATTGTATAACGAAAAATTTCAAATATTTCATATTTTTTTTAACTTTGTACAACATTCCAAATAAAACCCAAAAATATGAAAAAGATTTTATTGACGCTGGCAGTTTTCACGGCATTTTCTTTTATGTTAAATGCACAAAACGATAAATTTTTCCGTTTTGGGTTGCACGGAAATACCGGCTTAAGCTGGATGAAGCCTGATCAGGATTCTTTAGAGTATCAAGGAATGAAAATAGGTCTTGGGTATGGATTTATAGGTGAGTTAACCATTGCCGACAATTTTACCTTTGCAACAGGTTTTGATGTTAGCTATATGGGCGGTAAGCTACAAAAAATTGGTGTAAAACAGATCTATCCTCCTGACACAACATCCGTGCAATCAAAACTTATCTCTAATTATCGTTTTCAGTTTCTTGACGTACCTCTTACACTTAAAATGAAAACGAACGAAATTAATTATATCACATATTTTGCGCGTGTAGGCGGATCACTGGGTATATGTTTAGGAGCCAAAGCCGACCAAGAATATAGCCCCATAAGTGGCTCAACTGCTTTATCATTTAATGATGTCAGCTTAAAAAACGAAAATCGTTTCTTCCGTGCAAATTTTTTAATTAGTGGCGGATTGGAATATTCTCTTGGCGGAACTACTACTGCGCTTGTTGAATTATCATTCATTAACGGATTAACTTATCAACTTAAAAACACAAAAAACATAGGGAATTACGCCATGCTTAAATTCGGCATAATGTTCTAAATAATATTTATTTCCAATATATCCCGATTCATGGAATCGGGATTTTTTTTAATGAGCCTTTATATGAAAATAGCTATTTGTCAATTAAACCCTCAAATTGGTAATTTTGATTATAATTTTCAAAAAATTAATTCATTTGTTGAAAAAGCCAAAAACAACAATGCCGACATAGCTATATTTCCCGAAATGAGCGTATCCGGCTATCCGCCTTTTGATTTACTTTTTTACAACGACTACATACAAAAAAGCAATGATACTCTAAATAAAATATCACAACTTGCTAAAGACATCACCATAATCGTTGGTTCACCATATTCAAATGAGCCTGAAACCAATAACTCGATTTTCAACTCTGGTGTGGTATTTCAAAATCAAAAATGCGTTTCGCAAATTCACAAAACTGTTTTTGCACAAAATGATGTATTTGACGATTACAGATATTTTTCAGGCAACAACGAGTTACCATGTGTTAATATCGATGATAAAAAACTTGCAATAATAGTGGGTGGCGATTTTTGGCAAATTAAAAATGATTATGCAAATCCTTTTGAAGTCTATTCAAAACAAAAGCCTGATATTTTTATAAATATTTCTGCATCTCTTTTTGGTGTCGGACAATTTGAAAACAAGCAAAAAGCACTTAATCATTATGCCGAAAAGTACAACGCTCCAATTATAAATATTAATATGGCAGGTGCGCAAACCGAATTAATATTTGATGGAAGATCGATGATTGCGCTACCTGATGGAAATAATAAAATTTTAAATGCATTTGAAGAGGATTTTTTTGTATATGACACTAATAATCCACCAGACATAACAAAGCAATCACAAAAAACTGATATTGCTCTGATACACGACGCACTTATTTTTGGGATAAAGGAATATTTTGCTAAACTCGGAATTAAAAAAGCTGCTTTAGGCTTGTCAGGTGGTTTGGACAGTGCCGTTGTTGCATATCTGGCAAGCGAAGCTATAGGCTCTGACAACGTTGATGCCTTGCTAATGCCTTCTAAATTCAGTTCTCAGCATTCAATTGATGATGCCGTAGGTCTTGCAAAAAATTTAAAAATCAATTATGAAATTATATCAATCGAAAAGTCTTTTGATACATTTAGTGAAACGCTGAAACCTTATTTTAAAGACCTTCCATTCAATGTTGCCGAAGAAAACATCCAAGCCAGAATCAGAGGCTTATTACTTATGGCCTGGTCAAATAAATTTGGGAATCTGGTTCTTAATACATCTAATAAAAGCGAGGCGGCAGTTGGCTATGGCACATTATATGGCGATATGTGCGGTGGCTTAAGCGTTATTGGTGATTTATACAAAACCCAGGTGTACCAGCTTGCAAACTTTATAAACAGAAATAAGGAAATTATTCCAAAAAATACTATTACAAAAGTTCCTTCTGCAGAGCTTAGACCAAATCAAAAAGACAGCGACTCTTTGCCTGACTACAATATACTCGATGAAGTATTACGTTTATATATTGAAGAAATGCAAAGCCCTGCAGATATTATATCAAGAGGTTTTGACAAAGATATTGTTGCACGAGTATGCAAAATGGTTAATGCAAATGAATACAAAAGGTATCAGGCTCCGCCTGTGTTGCGAGTGTCATCCAAAGCATTTGGGCTGGGCAGGAAAATGCCTTTAATTTCAAAGCTTAATATTTAAAACACCAATATTAGCAAAATTAATATTGGCAAAAATCAGAGAAAGTAAAAACTAATTGAGGTATAAATTTATACTTGTTCAACCGCTTTTATTTCGGGCAACGTGCGTAAAATAGTTGCTTCAACACCATTTTTTAGCGTTTGTGTCGCCATAGGGCAACCATGACATGCACCTTTCAATTTAACATAAACAATATTGTCGTCGCTTAAATGGTCAAAAGCAATATCTCCTCCGTCAGCCTGTAAGTATGGACGGATTTGTTCAATTACGTTTTTTACTTTTGTTTCGAGTTCTGTATTCATGGTATATTATTTTTAACTTTTTATTTCAACAATTTTTGTCGGCTCTAATGTGGCATTACGTATAGCCACGGACTGAGCAGTGTTTTGAGCCATGCTCATGAAAATGTTTTGCAAGGGATTCTTGTCGTCGCAAACAGCCGGAATACCCATATCGCCACTTTGGCTAACCGACTCAATTAGCGGAATTTCAGCAAGCAGTCTGATATTGTTCTCTTCGGCCAATTTACGCGCACCTTCCTTTCCGAACAAATAATATTTTTTATCAGGATTATCGGGTGGGCTGAAGTATGACATATTTTCAACTATACCTAATACCGGCACATTTACCTGCTGATCAACAAACATATTCAAAGCTTTGCGTGCATCGGCCAATGCTACTTCCTGAGGAGTTGACACTACAACAATTCCTGTAACACTATAATTTTGAACTAAAGTCAGATGTATATCGCCGGTTCCCGGAGGAGTGTCAAAAACCAAATAGTCAAGCTCACCCCAGTCGGTATCATTCATTATTTGGGTAAAAGCACTTGCTATCATAGGACCACGCCAGATAAGAGCCTTGCCCGGGTCGGCAAAAAAGCCCATGGATACAAGCTTAACTCCAAATTTTTCGAACGGAACAATTAATTGTTTACCATCCTTTTCTATCACTTGCGGATGAGCATATTGTACACCAAACATTATTGGAATGCTGGGTCCATGAATATCGCCATCAATCAAACCAACCTTTGCTCCGCTACGCGCCAGCCCGGCAGCCAGATTAACGGCAACGGTTGACTTCCCTACACCACCTTTTCCCGAAATTACCGCTATGATGTTTTTAATATTTTTATGCGCAGGCTTTTCTTTTTGCATTGTGACTTTAGCGGAAAAATTAACCTCCACTTCAGCCTGCGGATATACACTTTTAACTGCATTAACACAATCTGTCTTAAATTTATCCTTCAAGGGACATGCAGGTGTTGTTAAAACAACAGTAAACGAAACCTTATTTCCTTCAATTCTTAATTCATCAATCATGTTTAATGTTACCAAGTCCTTTTTAAAATCAGGGTCAATAACATTTTTAAGCGCATTTAAAATCTTTTCTTTTTCCATGACAAGTCTTTATGTATCGAATGCAAAAGTACAAATAAATAAAATGCTCTTTTTACTATAAAATCAATAACTATATGATAAAAAACAGCGACACTTCAATGCTATAGCTACAATATTTCAATATTCCACCACTTTTTATTTTTATCTTTGCGAAAATATGAAAAAAGAGTACAAAATAATTATAAAAGGCGCACGGGTAAACAATCTGCAAAATATTAACGTTGAAATTCCTGCAGGAAAACTCACTTGTATTACTGGTCTGTCGGGTTCGGGTAAAAGTTCTTTGGCTTTTGACACTTTATTTGCCGAAGGTCAGCGCCGGTATGTGGAAAGTCTGAGTGCTTACGCACGCCAATTCCTTGGCCGTATGCTTAAACCCGATGTGGATTTTATTGAAGGCATTGCCCCTGCAATTGCAATTGAGCAAAAGTCTTCAACGCGCAATACACGCTCAACTGTTGGTACTGTTACCGAAATATATGACTATTTAAAATTATTATACGCCCGTATAGGGCGCACATATTCGCCGGTAAGCGGAAAAGAAGTAAAACGCCAGCAAACAAAAGATGTTCTGGATTATCTAAAAAAAATTGAACCAAACTCTCGCGTTTATCTTCTGACTCCTTATTTAGTAAGAGAAGGCTTATCTCTTAAGGAGGCTTTGTCTCTGAGTATGCAGCAAGGCTATTCGCGAATAATGATTAATGGCGAAACAATAAGTATTGAATCTTTCATAGATGACAAAAAAAATGAGTCTTCCAAAGGCAACTCTGATAAGATTTATTTAATGATAGACCGTGCTGTTGCAACGGATAATCCCGAAGAACTTGCCCAGCGTTTATCCATCAGTGTGGAAACTGCATTTTCCGAAGGCGGTGGTGTCTGCATTATTTATACCGACAAAAACAAACATTATGAATTTTTTTCAAATCGTTTTGAAGAAGACGGAATATCCTTTGAAGAGCCTTCGGTGAACCTATTTTCATTTAATAATCCTTATGGTGCCTGCCCTACCTGTGAAGGATTTGGCAGTGTAATAGGCATAGACCCCAATCTGGTTATTCCCGACAAATCGCTTTCGGTATATGAGGGCGCAATTATGCCATGGAAAGGCGAAAAAATGGGTGAATGGCTTAAGGAATTTATTAGTGTTGCACATAAATTCGATTTCCCTATCCACAAGCCATATTGCGAATTAAACGAAAAACAAAAAAAACTTTTATGGACAGGCAATGAGCATTTTTATGGTTTGGATGCTTTTTTCAAAATGCTTGAGCAAAACTTATACAAAATCCAGTATAGGGTTATGCTTTCACGATATAAAGGAAGAACCGTTTGCCCCGATTGCCGTGGAACAAGGCTTAGAA
>CAZJYL010000046.1:0-12341 GCA_964550265.1 uncultured Bacteroidaceae bacterium | reverse complement strand
ACTAACAGTCAACATGCTGCGAGTTAAGAGAAAAATAAGTGATAAAGTCAGGAGACAATACCCCATAACATTTGTTCCGGGGTCAATTCCAAGTATTAATTGCTCTTTATCCATATTCAAAAGTAACATAAAATTTATTATTTTGAACTGTCAATTAAGGAATGGTTATTTTTGTACTTACGTAGGAATTAATTTGAAAAAGAAATTTATTAATATAGTTTTATCTGTAGTAATTACAATTGGCTTTGTGTTTTTAGCCTTTTATTTTGTTAGACACAGACTTGACACTATTGATGTAGCATATTCTGTATCTGTTTTAACAGACTCCAAATGGTCTGTTTTTATACTGTTGCTAGTTCTTTGTTTAATGCCTGTAAACTTGCTTTGCGAAGCAGTAAAATGGAAAATTAGCGTATATAAATTAAAGAATCTGTCATTAAAAACTGCTTTTGAGGGTATTTTGGCAGGTGTTACAGCCGGAATTTTTCTTCCTAACAGAGTAGGAGAGTTTGCGGGTAAAGCCTTATCCCTTCCTATGAAGGATTTTTGGAAAGGCTCTGTGTTATCGTTTTATACTTCTTTTGCTCAACTTGTAATTACTCTGGTATTAGGATTTGCCGCAGTAATATATTATTCGCCAATACTGAATTTTTATTTCGGCATAAAATTGTCTATGCTGCCTACAATTATTTCTGTTGCTTGCATAGCGTTTGTTTTGTTCGTGTTTTTCAATATTCATACTATAGAGCTTTTTTTTAAAAGATGGGAAAAATTGCATAAAACCATTTCGGTGCTTAAGGAAATAGATATGATGGCAAGAATGCGCATATTTGCTCTAAGCCTTTTAAGATATATAGTATTTGCCACTCAAAATTTATTGCTTTTATATGCGTTTGAAATTGATATATCGTTTATTGATACATTTTTTCTTGTTGCATTTATGTATTTTGTTATGACTGCAATTCCGGTTTTTGTTTTAACCGATTTTCCTGCCCGCAGCTCAGTTATGATATTGATATTTGTGGTGTATTATAATTTTTCGGGGCTAAACGCCCCTTATGCTTTAGAGGCCAAGCTAATTGTTGTTTCGTTTTTAATATGGTTTATAAATCTTATATTGCCTTCGGTCCCGGGAATTTATTTTCTTAACAAACTGTCTGTTCTACGAAAAAAAGATTCATGATTGTTATACTTTGCTTTCTTGCCATTATTGCCATAACTGCTTTTTTCGAAGCTCTTTTTGCCATTGGCATTATGTCGCAGGCCGGAACTGCTCAGGACAGAAACAATGATAATTTCACCATTGTTATTGCGGCACGCAACGAGGCAAATAATATAGGTGCCTGTTTAAAGTCATTGCTGTCTCAAAGCAAACTTCCACATGCAATTATTGTTGCAGATGATCATTCTACGGATGGCACTGAAGAAATTGTTAAAGAATTTGCCCGAAGTAATCTGCTTATACAATACGTTAAATCCGGTGAAAATGCAATTGGCAAAAGGGCTGCATTAATGAATGCCGTTGCAATATCTGAAACAGATATAATACTGACATTGGATGCCGACTGCATTCCCCATGAGCACTGGGCTAAAAGCATGCTGTCGGCTTTTAAGGGTAATAAAAAATTTGTTTCAGGCCCTGTTATAACCTCATTGAATAAAAGCATAATCTCATTGGAATATGCCGAAACGCTTTTTTTAATGGCTATTGGTGCCGGTGCGGCATCTATGGGTTATATGTTTCAGGCATCGGGTGCAAGTTTGATTTTTTATAAAAACGATTTTATCGAATTTTATAAATCAGCTTATGGAGCTGAATATAACTGTGGCGATGATGTGTTTTTTTTGCAGCACATCCAGAAAAAATATGGCAGAAAAAGTGTGGGGTTTAATTATGCTGCTGACTCTGTTGTTAAAACAAATGCCTGTGGCAATATTAAATCGTGGATATTGCAACGTGTGCGCTGGGCTGCAAAATCCAAAGGGTATTCCAATTATAATTCTTTTATTGCAGGTGCTTTTATAACATTAAGCAATATTGCATTTTTAGTGCTTTCTGTAATAGCGCTCATTGTGCCCGAATACAGATTCTTAATTATTCCTGTTGTGTTGCTTAAAATACTGGGCGATGTATTGGTGCTGTTTTCTTCTGCAATGAGCTGGAACATACCCATTCGTATTATTTCGTTTATTGTGTTGTCTGTTTTGTATCCGATATTTTTAATTACAATTGCTTTGGCATTGCTGTTTAAAAAAGAAATAATCTGGAAAGGCAGAAAAATCAGCTGATATATAGCAACATGGCCGCGGCATATTTAAGGTCGGCAGGAGTAGTAATTTTAATGTTTTCGGGGTTGCCTTCAATTAGCCGCACTGAATAGCCCGCAGCTTCAACAACTGAAGCGTCATCGGTAAAAGATTGTGTATATGATTGCCGGTAGGCATTCAGGAGTATTGATGCCTGAAAAAATTGCGGAGTTTGGCAAAGTCTGTAATTATTCCTGTTAACTGATTTTGAAAGGGCTCCGTTTATTTCCCTGATTGACTCGTTAAGAGGAATTACCGGAATTGCAGAACCCGATTTTTCGGCCACATTAAAACCCTGATGTAAAACCGAAGTGCTGAATAAAGGTCTTACGGCATCGTGAATGGCTATAATTTCGTTGTCTTTAATAAAAGCCAAACCGCTTTTTACCGAATGAAAACGCTCAGGCCCGCCTAATGCTGTATTTATTGAATCGAAAAACGAAATATAACCCCGGCAGTTTTGCCAGTGAGCCATGTCAGATTCAGCAATAATAGCCGTAAAGCGGCAATCGGGTACGGCAGACTTTAGCCTGTTTATCGTAATTGCAATTACGGGGATGTCGTCAATTTTTAAAAATTGTTTTGGGGTAGTGGAATTCATGCGTTTTCCGCTGCCACCTGCAACAATAATTATGTGTCGAGTATTAGTCATTAAATAATCAGCATGGCATCGCCGTATGTGAAAAATTTATATTTTTCCTTTACGGCAATTTTATAAGCATCCATTAATAGCGGATAACCTGCAAATGCAGCCACCATCATCATAAGTGAAGACATGGGTAGATGAAAATTGGTAACCATTGCATCGGCTACGGTAAAGTCGTATGGAGGGAAAATAAATTTATTTGTCCATCCGCGGAAAGGCTTTAAATGTCCGTTTATAGTAACGCTGGATTCTATTGCGCGCATGGAAGTGGTGCCTACTGCACAAATTTTCCCTTTGCTTTCTTTTACTTCATTAACTTTATTTGCAGTTTTCTCATCTATGTAGAATTCTTCAGAATCCATTTTGTGTTTGGACAAATCTTCAACTTCTATGGCTCTGAAATTCCCAAGCCCTGCGTGTAAAGTAACCTCGGCAAATTCCACTCCTTTAATTTCAAGTCGTTTCATTAGCTCTCTGGAAAAATGCAGTCCTGCTGTTGGCGCCGCTACAGCCCCTTCGTGTTTTGCATATATTGTTTGATAGCGTTCTTTGTCGTCTTCGATAACCGGTCTGTTTATTAGTTTTGGAAGAGGCGGCTCGCCCATGTTTTTTAACAACTCTTTAAACGCGTCATGGTCCATATCGGTTAAAAACCTAAGGGTGCGTCCTCTTGATGTTGTATTGTCTATAACCTCAGCAACCAATTCGTCGTTTTCGCCAAAATAAAGTTTATTACCAATTCTTATTTTTCGGGCAGGATCAACAAGCACATCCCACAACTTGGACTCGGGGTTAAGTTCTCTCAGCAAAAATACTTCAATTATTGCTCCTGTCTTTTCTTTACGACCATACAAACGTGCAGGAAATACTTTTGTATTGTTAATAATCATTAAATCGCCTTCGGTGAAATATTCCAGCAAGTCATTAAATTTTTTGTGCTGAATAGTACCGGCTTTTCTGTCTAAAACCATCAACCGGCTTTCATCTCTGTTTTTTGAAGGAAAATTAGCAATTAAATCCTGCGGTAAGTCAAATTTAAAATCGGAAAGTTTCATTTATTTATTCTAATTTTTGCACAAAGATACATTCGCAAAACACGAAAGTCAATTAATAATGTAAAAAATTTCTAAAAAATTTTATAAAACGGCCATATTCTTTTATGTATAATTATTTTATACAGCCCGAAAAAATTAATTCATTTGTCCATAAACTTAAATGATACTAATTTTGTGAAAAAATTTTATGGCTTACGTTACTAAAGAGAAATTTCTTTCTGCCGATTGGTTTCGTGTTTACTTACTGATATTTGTGGGCTCATTTATTATGGCTGCAGGATTTGTGTATTTCGTTTCGCCTTACAAATTGGCTCCGGGAGGTGTTTATGGCATAGCCATAGTTCTTCATTATTTATTGAATACTCCAATAGGTTTGGTGGGAATTGCCATTGACATTCCGCTTACTATTATAGCGATTAAAGTTTTAGGCCCAAAATTCGGAGTTAAAACTGTAGTGGGATTTGTGCTTTTATCTGCATGGATATCGCTTCTTGAATTTACATGGGGCTACAAGCCTTTGGTTGAAGGCGACCCTTTGCTGTCTTCGATTTTTGGTGGGCTATTAATTGGCTTTGGGCTGGGATTGATTTTTAAATCAAAAGCAAGCTCAGGCGGGAGCGATATTGTTGCAATGATTATAAACAAATACACAAAAATACCTTTAGGACAGCTGATGATAGCTGTTGATGCAGCAATAGTCATGATTAGTCTTGTAGCTTTTGACGACTGGAAAATTCCCTTATACAGTTGGGTGGTTATTTTTGTTACCGGTAAAGTTGTTGATGCAGTTATTGAGGGTGTCAGCTATGAAAAAACCTGCATGATAATTACAGATAAGCCCGAAGAAATCAGCAATAAAATTTTAACAGACTTAAATCGTGGCGGCACTTTTATTAAAGCTAAAGGCATGTATTCGGGAAAAGAAAAAGATATGATTTATACGGTTGTTAACCGTCGTGAAGTTGCAATGCTGCAAGATTATATCAGGCAAGTTGACCCGAATGCTTTTATGACGGTTATTGACGCAAACGAAATAGTAGGAAACGGATTTAAATCTTTTTCCGAAACAGGCCAATGATTTTTTAATCATTAATAATCTTTAAAGCGGCTTTGGAATTAATTGCATTGGCCTTGTTTAATGTAATAACAAAATAATCTCCGTTTGCAATCCCTGCAAGATTAATTTTTGTTTCAGTTTCGTTGTTGTTTAATTTTTTTGCCACAACCACTTTCCCGTTAATATCACATATCTGAATCATTGTGCTTCCTTTTGGAATATCCTTGATATTCAAAATGCCCGGGCATGGGTTAGGGTATAAAACAAGAGATGCAATTTGTCCTTTGTCTTCAATTGAACTTTGATTTGGTTTACCAATTGCCAAGGCATATTCTCCTTTTAGGGCATAGGGAGTTTTAAGAAAGCCCGAAAATGCGTTTCCGGTTTTTGTGAACGGGAAAACTTGCCATTCGTGTCCGGCACCCGGTCTGTAAACTAAAATTAATGAATCTACCGATGAGTTTGTTGGCAGAAGCTCTGTGTCGAAAAAAGCTCCCGTTCTGTTGTAGTTGAACCTAAGCTGATAATTGGTTCCGTAGGGTATTATGCCGCTAATGCGCCAGTATCTGCTTTTTGAAATTCTGAAAATATCAGGGTCGGGTAAAACCTGATCGGGTGCTACCTTATGATGTTCGGCGCGAATAAAAATGCTGTCGCTTAAACTATTTACAAAAATATCTACAAAAGCATTGGCGCACGACACAGTTTTTGGTGTGGAAATAACATTGTTGTAGCTTACAATGGCATCAGCCGTTTTTTCATCCTTGTCCACAATAACTAATGAAGGAACAAATGGTACAGTGAACACGTCGCTGCCTGTTTGTCCCGAAAAATTGGCAGTTACGGTATATGAATTCCACAGAGAATCCATAAATGTTAATTCAACCCTGTTATTATTGGCATATTGATTTGTGCCGTATAATTTTTGACGCAGATAAACTGTTACAACGGCGTTGCTGCCTTGTGGAACAACATGCATTGAATCAACATCGAAATGCGGAAATCCTTCGCGAAGAACCCAGGCTTCAAAAAAGTCGGTAAGATCTATTCCGGTGCTAAGGCTCAGAATTTCGCGCAACTGAGTATTGTTTGCATTGCCAAATTTAAGACTGTCGAAATACTGCTTTATTGCCGGAAAAAACAAAGAGTCGCCAATATAATTCCGGAGTGTGTGAGCAACCAGTGCGCCTTTATAATACACTGTTGTGCCATAGGTGATTTCGTGCGGGACATTACCCACGGGAAAAAAGCCGCCATCATCCAGATGAGCGGTTTTAAGTACTGAAGCCAATGTTTCTCTTACGTAATTCTGCATTTCGGCATAACCATAAATGCTCTCTTTCATGATAAATTCGCTGAATACTGCCCAGCCTTCGTTAATCCACATTTCTTCTGCCGTTTCGCAGGTTACCAGGTCGCCAAACCAGTGATGCGACAATTCATGATATATCAGGGTTTCATATGATGTGCTGCCATTTATAACTGCATTTGGCATAGCTATGTTGGTGGCATGCTCCATGGCTCCCGAATTAAAAGGAACACCCACATAGCCTACACGCTCCCATAAATAAGGACCATAACGATTTTCGAATGCGGTAAGTACATTTTTTAAATTAATGAAAGTGCCGGAAACTTTTGGCACTAACGACGATGCAACATATATGTCAATGGGAATTTTTCCGTTAATGCCATTAAAGGTGTCGGTAACGCATACATAAGGACCTACTGCAACCGATGCCAAATACGTTGGAATTGGATTGCTCATTTCCCATGTCCATTCAATTTTGCTATTGTTTGCAACATGTGCAGTGTCAGTCAGACTGCCCCCGCAAACTGCCATTTGATTGGTGTCGGTTGTTACTTTTATTTCGTAAAAGGCTTTATCGGTAAAATCATCTATGCATGGAAACCACACCCTGCCGTAATTATGCGGATTATCCTGAAACCCGACGCCTAAATTGTAAGCATAAGGATTTTGAAAATAAAAGCCGCCCCATGTACTTGGATCTACTACCGGACTACCATGATAGTAAATTTCCAGATGAAATGTGTCGGTATTGTTTAGTGCAGCAGGACATTGTATCATAAGCAAAGTATCGTTATGCGTCCAGGTGCTTATTTTTGAAGACTCCAGAAATATACTGTCAACCGATAATTTTAATAAATCAACCGGAATAAAATTCAGGCCGCCTACCCTCGATTTAAAATAAATATGAGTGTGCCCCGACAAAAATTTAGCCGATATATTCAATGAATCAATATTGATAATATATTTTACAACATCAATGCTGTCGCTCCCCGGCGATTTTTGCTGCAAAGTCTGCTGCGGTGCACAATTTGCGCTTGTATATGCAACACTAATAAACAAAAGAAAAGCCGAAATTGCAATTATCAGATTTTTCATAAAAACAACTTGTTTTGCAATAGCAAATGTAAGTAAAAATTGTGTGTGTTGTTTGTTGTTGTTATTGGCAATAGTGTTTTTGTGGGAGAACGTTAAATAAACTCTATGGCTTTAAGTACTATCTCTATGCTCGCGCCAAATTCAAAAATATTTGTATTCTCCTTTGCACAAAGCCATTCAAAAAACATAAAACATATACCAGTCCAATGCAAAACATAAAGCTATCAACCCAAACTAAAAAAACGATTAGCGTTATAGAGCATAATGGCCTTCTTCATTATGTTGCCTGATACGCCGGCGTAGCTGTGGTGGACATAGTTTGAG
This sequence comes from uncultured Bacteroidaceae bacterium, assembly GCA_964550265.1. Classification (GTDB taxonomy): domain Bacteria; phylum Bacteroidota; class Bacteroidia; order Bacteroidales; family DTU049; genus GWF2-43-63. The sequence goes on along the minus strand of CAZJYL010000046.1, from coordinate 4,548 downwards.
CGTTTTTGTTAAGAAAAAAGCATTGTTTATTATAAATATTTGCAGATAAAGGCTGTTTTATATTAAGTCGCGGAGTGTTATTAGTAAAGTTATAAATAATTAAAAACAGCTGGCTGTTTAATTGCATTTAAATGAAATATTAGATTAAGCATGATTATGTGAAAATTAAATGTTCAAACAGGCTTCAGTTATTATCATACTGAAACATTTGCATAGATTTAAAATTAAGCTGATATCTTTTGCATAAGCCATTTAATAATTAATAAACGTCTTTATTCGTTGCATCTAATCGAGATTATGATAATATATTTGTAATTGTTTTATACGCAATACACAAATTCGTATTTTTGTAATATTAATTTTTATTAATTGATGAAAAAACTATTGTTTTATATTTTGCTGCTGTTTGTTGCAGAGGCAAATGCACAAAAGGTGTGGACTCTTGAAACCTGCATTCAGTATGCAAAAGAAAACAATTTAAGCATTCGTTTGCAAAAATTAAATTCAGAAATTGCCAAACTGGCTCTTATTCGCGACAAGGCATCTTTTCTGCCCGGTATTTCAGCCGGTGCAACTCACTCCTATAATTATGGCCGCACTGTAGATATGTACACTAATGATTTTGCTACCGACCGTGTACGTTCTAACAATTTTTTTATTGGTGCCAATATAGTTCTTTTCAATGGTTTCAGTTTAATAAATTCATATAAAAAGGGTCAGCTTGAAGCTGAGGCTGCTCTGCTTGACGTGGAGCAAACATCAAACGATATTTCCTTGTCAATAGCCACTGCATATTTACAGGTTTTATACTCAATAGAATTGCTGAATAATGCCCAGAATCAGCTGGAAATTACTATGCTGCAAGTTGAAAAAAACAGAAAGTTATACTCAGCAGGCGCTGTTTCGCAGGGTGTTTTATTAACCATCGAGGCGCAGGCAGCATCGGAAGAAAGCCAGCTGGTTAGTGCACAAAACCAGGTTGATATGGCATATTTAACCCTGGCTCAAATGCTCGATTTGAAAGATATAAGCGATTTTAAAATTGCCATTCCTAATATTGAAACAATCGACACAAACTCTTTTTTGTTAATCGACCCTGCTAATGTATATGCCTATGCCGAAAAAAATCAGCCGGGGTTAATTGCTGCACAATACAGAATTCAGATTGCCGAAAAGAATTTGAATATTGCCAGGGCGGGCAGGTATCCGCAGCTAACATTAAATGGCTCACTTGGTACGGGCTATTCCGGTGCCAGCAGACGTCTTATGGGTTATAGCGTGAATGGGATTGACACAATTGGTTTCACAAGTGGTTCGCCTGCAGAGTATGTCATAGCACCTTCAATTAGTTATAACTATGAAATTACTCCTTTTCAGGATCAAATTAAAGACAATATCAATAAATCTGTCGGCCTGCAATTAACCATACCCATTTTTAGCCGTTTTAACACTTCAATGGCTGTGCGTCAGGCAAAAATTGGGCTGGAAACAGCCAATATAAATTATGAGCAGGAAAAAATGAATCTCAGAAAAACCATTCAGCAGGCTTATGCAGATGCGCTTGGTGCATATAGAAAATTTGTTGCTTCTAAAAAGCAGGTGGCAGCATTAGAAGAATCCTTTAAATATATGGATCAGCGCTTTGGTGTGGGTCTGGCCACTCCGATTGACTACAGTGATTCCAAAAACAAACTTGCATCTGCCCGGTCTGAGATGCTGCAAGCGAAATATGAGTTTATTTTTCGTACAAAAATATTGGATTATTACTTAGGTAAAGAAATTAAACTGTAACATAAAACTACTTAACCATGGCAGTAAAAAAAAGAAATAAGCGAATAATAATTTGGAGTATTGTTGGTTTAATAGTGTTGCTTGTTATATTTCGCAAGGCCGGTATTATCGGAAAACCCGAAACCATTAAAGTTGCAGTTGAAAACGTTACTTTACGCGATATTACCGAAACCATTTCTGCTAGTGGCAAAATACAGCCTGTACGCGAAGTTAAACTCAGCCCTGATGTTTCGGGCGAAATAGTTGAGCTTCTTGTAAAAGAAGGCGACCACGTAAAAGAAGGACAAGTGCTGGCACGCATCAAGCCCGATATTTACCAGGCGAATTTTGAGCAGATAGCAGCTAACGTAAATTCACAGAAAGCTAACCTATCCAATTCCGAAGCCAGATTAGCACAAACCGAAGCTCAGTTTGCCAACACCGAAGCATCGTATTTCCGAAACAAAACATTATTTGAGCAGGGCGTTATTTCGCAATCGGAATTTGATGCGGCACAAGCACAATATGATGTTGCAAAAGCCGAGGTTATGGCATCTAAACAAACTGTAAATGCAGCACGATATAATGTTTATAGTGCGCAGGCCAGCATGAGCGAAGCTTCGAAAAATTTGTCCCGCACTACCATAGTTGCGCCGGTAGAGGGAACAATAAGCACTTTGAAAGTAGAGGTAGGCGAGAGGGTTGCAGGTGCATCGCAGTTTGGCTCAGGGACTGAAATATTGCGTATTGCCGACATGGCCGAAATGGAAGTGCTGGCAAGTGTAAACGAAAATGAAGTTGTAAGGCTTTCTTTGGGCGATACTGCCATTGTTGATGTGGACGCATATCCAAACAAGAAATTTATTGGAATTGTTACAAAAATCGGAAACTCTGCCAATGTAAGCGGAGTTAGTGCCGACCAGGTCAGTAATTTCGATGTTGTTGTGCAGATACTGTCTTCGTCTTACGCTGACATGATACCTGAAGGAGTAAAGGATTATTCGCCTTTTAGGCCCGGTATGTCGGCATCAGTAGAAATTCAAACCAAAAAAGTAAAACAGGTTTTGTCTGTTCCCGTATATTCTGTTACAACTCGCGATGACATAGTTTACAACAAGAATGAAAACCAAAGCGCAAAAATCAATCCTGCAAATAATGAAACCATAAAAGAATTTGTATTTGTTGTTGAAAACAACCATGCTAAGCTTAGAGAAGTTAAAACGGGAATACAGGATAGCGAATACTTTGAAATACTGGAGGGACTTAAACAGGATGAAGTTGTAATTGTTGCCCCTTATAGTGCCATTGCGAAAAAACTGCAGGGCGATGAAAAAATAAAAATTGTTGACCGCAAAAGTCTTTTTGAATAAAATTGGAACAGGAATTTATACTACATATTGAGACTGCAACACCCGTTTGCTCTATTGCCATAAGCAGCATGGGTAAAGTGATTGAGGAGTTTGTTGCAGACGTGGAAATGTCGCATGCTTCAGAGCTAATGCCCTTGATTGATGACGCTTTTAAAAAACAAAACATATCTAAAGACAGTTTAATTGCAGTGTCGGTTAGCTCCGGACCCGGCTCATATACAGGACTTCGCATTGGCGTAAGCACTGCAAAAGGGATTTGCTACGCACTTGGGATTCCGTTAATTGCTGTTGGTTCTTTACATTCTGCAGCATGGGGGATGAAAGAGTTTTTGAATGCAAATAACAATGAACTTTTAATTCCCATGATTGATGCCAGGCGCATGGAAGTATTTGCTGCAATTTATGATAATTCTTTAAATGAAATAAAAGCTCCGCATCCATGGATAATTGACCAGGACAGTCTTGCAGAATTTGCAGACAAAACAATTATAATTGGAGGTACGGGAGCCGAAAAACTAAAACCGCTTTATTCCTCATTCAAAAATATTGTCTTTGTTGAAGGTAATGTCCACAAAGCCTCTTTTGCCGCAGGTATAGCCTACAATAAATTTGTTAATTCCGATTTTGCCGATACTGCTTATTTTGAGCCGGATTATGGAAAAGATTTTGTTCCCGGAAAACCGACAATAAAAGGTCTAAAGTAATTTTTTGATACTATGACTCCGTATTTTTCTGTTATTGTTCCTGTATTTAACCGCCCCGATGAAGTAAACGAGTTGCTTAACAGTTTACAAAATCAAACGTATAAAGATTTTGAAGTGCTTATTGTCGAAGACGGCTCCACCAATAAATGCGATGAGGTTTGCAATTTGTATAAGGACAAAATTAATCTGCAATATTTATATAAACCAAACAGCGGACGAAGCGAAACCCGCAATTATGGCATGGAGAGAGCCAATGGCGAGTACTTTGTTATTTTTGATTCTGATGTTATTTTGCCACCAAAATATTTTGAAATTGTTAAGCAAAGTCTGGAAAGTGATTATACCGATTGTTACGGGGGCCCTGATAGTGCTGACGATTCCTTTACCGATGTTCAAAAAGCAATTAACTATTCCATGACCTCTGTAATGACTACGGGTGGCATAAGAGGAGCAACAAAAAACGTTGATAAATTTTCGCCTCGTTCCTTCAACATGGGATTATCCAAAGAGGTTTTCCATAAAGTTGGCGGTTATAAAAATATGATAGGCGAGGATATCGATTTAAGCATTCGCATACAGGCAGCCGGATTCAGGACAAAATTAATCAGAGAGGCCTATGTTTATCATAAGCGCAGGGTAAGTTTTAAGAAGTTTTTTAAGCAGGTAAATACTTTCGGAAAAGGCAGAGTGTTATTGTATAAAAT